>CAZFNO010000029.1:0-10168 GCA_964520695.1 uncultured Gammaproteobacteria bacterium
AAACTTATATCAAATTGACTAATGAAACAACCAAAAGACAAAAGTTTTATGCACACGACGAAAATTATCATAGACTTATGTGGGAAACCCTAAGAATTTCAAATTTCAAATTTCAAATTTCAAATTCTAACAATTATCAGTTCGATCCAAATAAACTCCAAGCACACTTATTAAAAGCAACATACAAGAAAAAAACATTGGTTACTTATGTTTTGTTCACGTTCAAAGATACAATATATTATCCATACGGGGCTTCCAGTGATCAGTACAGAGAAGTTATGGCATCACACGCTGCTATGTGGGGCGCGATATTATTTGGAAAATCTTTAGGACTTAGTAAGTTTGACATGTGGGGTGCGGCAAATGTCCCAGAGCCCAAACCTTCTGATCCATATTTTGGATTCCATAAATTCAAACAAGGCTTCGGGGGAAAATTAGTTGAATTTATTGGAAGTTATGATTTAATAATAAATCCCCTAAATTATAGATTGTTATCAGTTGCAGACCGACTTCGCTGGGCTTATCTTCGGGCAAGAAAAAATTAAATCCCAAACAATTTATTGTTTTACTTCAATGATTTAAATCATTGAAGTAATAAGGCCCAAATCCTATATTCTGTAAAGTCGGAGTTCATTTTCTTTGTCTTCTTTTAACAAAGGTAAACCCATCTCATATTTATAGGAAACAATCCGCGTCCCTTTTTTAAGTTCTTTTTTAAACTTTGGGATAAGTCTGTTTAATGTCTGTGGAACAAGATAAAGATATAAAACAGTTGCCTCTGATAAATCTTCCCTAAAAAAATTTCCTCTTTTAAGAATTATCTTATTATCTAGATTCTTTCTCCAAATACTAAACTTAGAAAGATAAAATCTAATAGGGTCAATTTCTATACCTACTCCTTTTACCCCAAACTCAGAAGCTGCAACAATAAGGGCAGTTGCCTCACCTGATCCAAGCTCATACACAACATCTTTTTTTGTAAGCTTTGCCAGTTCAAAAGCTGAGCGCGCAATATTTCTTCGTGTTCTCCATCTTGGAGACCATGGACTATCCGGGGGCCATATCCATGAGAGAGGAATTAAAAGAATCAATACGAGAATAAGCGGTATAAAAATTGATAAATCCATATCCTGAGAATTTCTAAATTCTAATTACTAATTTCTAAACAAAAAATTTAGGTCAATTAGGTTAATTAGAAATTAGGTTAATTTAAATACAATCTTACCTAATATATCTTTTCTTTGTATCGGTTCAAACTGTTTACTATCTGTTCTATTCTCTCCCTCAACAATATATTTTCCTTTTTCTATTTTAACTATTTTTTTAACTATTGTTTTTCCACCCGCTTCGAACACAATAATATCCCTAACTCTTGGTTTAAAAAACAAATACGGAATACTTGATGCAATAAAAAAGGAGCCGTTCATAAGCTTGGGCTCCATGCTGTGTCCTTTTGTTTTAAAAACAGAAAGAAACATTATTTATGTGAAACAAGCTCTCCTCCTGTTGGAAAACCTGAAGAAATTCTAATAGGAGTTAATCCTTTTGACTTATAGAAAATCTCGGAGAACTCTTGAACTTTTGCAAGTAAATCGTTTGCTGTTTTTATATCTACACTTTGCCTCGCTTTTGATGCTAGTTTCATAATCTCAAATACTTTTTCATGAAGATTTTTTATTCCTTTCATATTCTCTTCTTTAAAATAATCTCCCCATATAATACGCACTTCATGCTTTACGATCTCTGCATGTTCTTCTTTTACTTTAGTTAAACGCGAAACTTGAGAAATTATTTTTTTTCTCTCATCAAGTGAAGGTTCCGGTTTACTCGCTTGAATTTCATCAATAAGCTGGGTCATTCTAAGAACTGTATGTGCTGCAACCTGAGCGTTGTGTGGATCATAAATCCCGCACGGAATATCACAGTGTGCATATGCTGTTTTGTGAGGAACTAAGTTTAAAATCGACAGAAAATTCATAGTCTATCGATAATAAATCGGAGAGGTGCAGAAAGTCAAGCAATCTTTCTGGTTGTCTCTGTTTCGGCTTTGGATTCATCGGTCATTTGTGGGCTTTCTGTCCTTCGGGAATCCAAATCAATAACATTTTCTTTTCTCAGCGATGCGTTCCAGGAGGGATATTTATGTACCCAAATTCTCTGTTTATGAACTATTCCTCTTTCTCTGTCTCTTAAATGCGCTCTATATTCTTCCCTAGCAGCTCCTAGTTCATTGTCCACTATTTGCATTGCATGATCAGAAAAATCTTGTGGATTTTCCTCGAGTAATTTTTTGTGTTCTTCTCTCCTGATACTAAAGTTTCCAAAAATATAACGTTCAACCGGTAACTCTACCACCTCTAATCCTGGGCTTGAGGAAATAATTCGCTCTTGTTCTAATGGGGGTATTGGTCTTGCTTGGGTCAAATCAATATTATCTCCGGCAATTGACAAATTAGCTTCGACAGGAACTTGTGGGAGATTTAGATTTCCAGATGAAACTTCCGGAGTTATTGCTTCGGGCGGGACAGATCCTGGAACGGGTCCATACTCTGCAGCCATAATAAAAATAAAGCCTGATAATTTTTATCTTGGACTTATCTTTGTGAAAAGTCAAGTATAAGATTTTACTTACGCAAGTATATCAAAAAATATCACAAAAATCAAGACTATAGGTCTATTGATGGGGCCACAAGATCACTGCTTTCGGGAGAAGTTAAGATGAAAAAAATTAAACTAGATAAACCGCATCTCCGTCTTTTGCTTTATCAGTTAGCTTTACTCCTACTTCCTGACCTGATTTTCCTTCTTCTATGTCTTTATGGTCAAACTGCATCTGACCTACATCTTGCTCAAAATCTGTTTTATTGCCTTGGATTTTTATTTTGTCACCTAATTTTAAATCGCTCTCAAGTTTTACTGTTCCCACGCCAAGCTTATCGTAGAAATGTGTAACAACGCCTATTTTCTTAGGTTCATCTGCCATTTAGGCTCACCTCCCTTACTAATTCTTAACGAGTTTACGAGTTTTTAGAATTAGTTAGGTCCGCATTTATTTGCTCCTTGAGCCGCGCTACGAATAGTAGGTAAGGCGAAAGGTAAAAATTGGCGGACTCTTTAATAAATCTTTACGCTCTAATCCGAATCGTCTCTCTTTTGCCTTAAAAAGTCAATAACAAGAAGAAATTTTATAAATTTTGACTTTTGCGCTAAAAATAAACTACTATAATAAAGGCAGTTTAACTCATATGTATTTGGTCCTGTCTTTTATCGGAGGAGCAATTGCACTTTTTGTCACAGCGTATGTTGTCCCGGGAGTTTCATTTGCAGATAACACGGCGCTTTTTGTAGCTACTATAATCCTTGGGATAGTCAATACTTTCATAAAACCCATTCTAAAACTCATAACACTTCCGATTACACTTCTCACATTTGGTCTTTTTTCTCTTGTTATAAATGCTGTTACATTCGCCCTAGTTGCATACATTGTGCCCGGATTTGAAGTTGACGGCATAATTTCTGCATTCATAGGAGCAGTTGTTTTATCGGTTGTTGGAATGTTTATAAATCGGTTTGCAGGCAAAAGCGGCAACCCGCTTGTGTAAATTTAGTGTTTGTGTCTCCTGTCTTCTGCTCTAAAAGCAATTACTTCTATAGCTTCTAGGATCAGATAGCCTAGAAAACCATAAACAATCAAGGCAAACAATACCGGGACATCTATTACAAAACTACTCCCAAGTCTTGTTACCGGAAATATACCTGCAAAAGGAGCAAGCAAAGAATCTGAAGATTCATATATCCATGTGACAAAAGGCGAATTTGGATTTGCTCCAAAAAAACGAAGAGTAAGACGCATAACTAGTAAAAAACCAATAACTACAAACACTGCATTTACTAGAAAAAGCATGATGCGGGAAATTAACATATTTCTCACCTCCCTCCAGGCCAGCGGCCTTTTAAATAATTATAGCAAGTGAGCGCAACAAAAACGTTTACTTTGATATAATTGGCAAGTGAAAAAATTATCAATCTTAACAATATTCTTACTCTCTTTTGTTGGGTTTCTAATCTTATTTTTTAATCCATTTGGTGCACCCGGAAGCATTGATAAAACAGAAGTTGTTATTTTAAGTGACAAAAGAGGCGATATTGCGGGCTTAAGGCTCGAGCAGGAAGGCTTTATAAAATCTTTTATAGTCTTTGAAATTGTAAGAATTATAAAAGGTGCAGGAGAAATTGAGGAGGGCGGATATTATCTTTCAAAAAACATGGACGTATTTGAAATTATAAATAAACTCAAAAAGGGAGCAGATCTTAAAAAAGTTGTCATAAGAGAGGGGCTCAGAAAAGAGCAGATTGGTGAAATTCTTGCGGAGAAGTTTGAGTGGGAAAGTGAAGAGCTTAATAAATGGAACGGTGAATATACCGCAATTAATCCTGATTATATTGAGGGTGTTTATTTTCCAGACACATACCTTATTCCAAAAGATGAGACTGGCCAGCAAATTGCACTTCGAATGATAAATAATTTTAATGAGAAATTTGCGCCGTTTCAGGAAGAAGCGGAAGAAAAAAACATAAAATGGACTACGGTTTTAAAAATCGCATCTCTACTTGAACGGGAAGCTGCAGGAAAGGAGGATATGTTTCTTATTTCTGGAGTGATTTGGAATAGGCTTTTGGCAGATCAAAAACTTGATATTGACGCAACCATCCAATATGCAACAGGAAAAGTTAACGGACAGTGGTGGGAGCCTTTAATCGGTGCTGACATCAGAAACACTAATTCTCCTTATAATACATATCAAAATAAAGGACTTCCCCCAACTCCAATTGCAAACCCGGGCATTTCATCAATTAATGCGGCTCTAAATCCCCAGCCAACCGATTGTATTTTTTATCTGCATGACAGAAGGGGAAATATCTATTGTTCAGTAACTTATGAGGAGCATTTGGAAAATATAGAAAAATATTTAAGGTAAACTGAGCCTCTATTCTGCGGTTGGAATTTGATTAAGCTGATTTTCAATTTCTGAATCGTTTTCTTCACCATAGCTTACAAGAAGTTGATCTCCTGCGTTTATTATTCGATTTAAAGCATTAGCGTCAAGCTCCCCGTTTATATAAAACTTAAGAGTTTGAGTACTATCCGAACAGAAAGTCTGGCCTGTTCCTGTTGTAAGACACTGTGAACTTATCTCCATCGGAAGAGTTGAGAAAAAATCTCCCCATGTTATGCCAGTTTTTTTAACGCGGACGATGTTGGGATTTTCAGCGCTTATGAAAACATCATCCGATAAGTCATGATACATAGAGGCGCTAAATACTCTAAATGTCCCGTTGGTAAAAATAGCAAAAGAAGCATTTATGTCTTGAGGTGCTTCCTCCTGTGTTTGAGTTTTAGAAATATTAAACATGGAGGGTTTGTCCTGATTTGAAAATAAAGCAAATATCCCAAAACCTGCCAAAACAATAATCAAAATTCCAAAGAGTAAAAACTTTTTCATATAAAAATTATATCAGAGAGTTATTATCTATTCGTGAGGATGTTTTTTAACGTTTTTGAGCATTTTTATACATATAAATGCGGATACCACAGCAACTATTGCTCCGATTAAAGCAACGGCCTGCATTCCATCAACAAAAGCATGCCTCGCAACATCTAAAAGTGCCGAACTAAGATTTGGAGGAAGAGTTCCCGCAACACCAACCGCAGCACCCAGTGTGTCACTGGCAATTACCGCGATCTCTTGAGGAATTTCTTCGGGAAGATTTTCTGCAATTCTTCCTCTGTAAAGAAAAATTCCGATTGAGCCAAGAATCGCAATTCCCAATGCTCCTCCAAGCTCTGCCGCGGTTTCTGATATTCCCGATGCGGCCCCGGCCCTCTCAGGCGGTGCAGATCCGACAATCAGCTCTGTTGTCAGACCAAACACAGGTCCAAGACCAAGTGAAATAATAACAGATGCCAAAACTACAGCAAAAAGCCCGTTTGATCCTCCAACTTGGGTTAGGACTAAAAGTCCGATTGCTGATAAAAATAACCCAGCTCCGATTACTTTTGAGGGTTTGAATCTTTGCACGAGACGTGGCCCTGAATTACTTCCGATTATAAAACCTATTGCCGAAGGGAGAGACCAAAGACCCGCTTCAAGAGGGGAAAGACCCAAAACCAACTGGAGATATTGGGCAACAAATAGGAAATATCCGATTGCAACAAATACTGCCATAAAATTTACTCCCAAGGAAGCACTAAACGCCCTTATTTTAAAAAGTCTGACATCAATCATCGGGTCGGAAAGGATTAGCTGGCGTCTTACCCAGAAGAATCCGACCACCAAACCTGCGATTATTGTTCCGATCGGCAACATCTCAAATCCGTCTTGAGCAATCTGTTTTAGACCAAAGATTACTGACAAAATTGCAAAAAGAGACATTACAACACTTATTAAATCAAGTTTTCCCGCATTTTTATCTTTATACTCCGGAAGAACAATTGGGGAAAGAACGAGTATCAAAATCATGACAGGGACCGCCAGAAGAAAAACAGATCCCCACCAGAAGAATTCCAAAAGAACTCCTCCCAAAATCGGCCCAACTGCTGATCCCACGGAAAAAGCAGAAATCCAAACCCCAATTGCTTTTGAGCGCTGGTTAGGATCTTTAAACATGCTAAAGATTAAAGAAAGAGTGGATGGGCCAAGAGTAGCCCCTCCTATTCCCAAAAGTGCCCTGCTCAAAATTAGCATTTCAGAACTCACTGAAAATGCAGCCATTATGGAAAAGGCGCCGAAAACTGCGGCGCCAATCATAAGAAGCCTTCGCCGTCCAATCCGGTCTCCCAAAGTCCCCATGGTTATTAAAAATCCAGCAACCATAAATCCGTAAATATCAATAATCCAAAGGAGCTGGGCAGAAGTTGGGTGAAGCGCATCGGAAAGTTTGGGAACTGCCAGATGAAGAACTGTCAGATCCATAACATAAAGAAGCGCCCCCAAAGACAGCACTGCCAAACCCACCCATTCTCTCATGGTTGCTTTCTTTGGAACTTTATCGTATTGTAGTGAATCAATTTTATCCGGCATTAGTGTTTTAAAGAGGCGGCCCGCTTCGCCGGAGGCTCAACGAGGCGAGCGAGTTTGTTAAGTGATGAATTCCAACCCTGGTCCATTCCTTCGCGGTCTTTATCGCTAATGTTTTCAATGCCAGAATGTGTTAAAGTTAGCTTTGTTTTATTTCCAAGATCCTCAAATTCTAAAGTAACTAGCATTTCCAAAGGAAAATCTTCCATTCCGTAATAACTGGATGGAACTATATTTCCTTTTTCATCTGCAAATGAATCAGTTACAACAATCTTTTTATGAGGCACTATTTCTTTATATGTCCCGCTGCTCCACAGGTCTTTATCAAATTCTGAGTCCTTGGGCCCATGCATTGCGCCCAAAAATTTTCCACCAACTCTAAAATCAATCTTTATAACTGGTGCCGAAAATCCTTCCGGTCCCCACCATTTCTTATAAAGTTTGGGATCTGAAAAGTATTTCCAGACTTTATCAACCGGCGCATCAAAGATTCTCTCAATTTTTAATTCATTTTGCATATATTTAATCTCCAACAGTACCTGTCTTGACTTTTCCCGCTCGTTTGTAATTGGCAATAATCACTCCACTTGGTGTAGCGGAACTCTCTGTTAATGTAAAGGCTGCCGGAATCGTGCCATTGTCAAACAACTTTTTTCCATAACCCAGAGTCAATGGGTAAATTTTGAGCCAGAGTTCGTCCACTAAATCATTCTTAAGTAGTAGCTGAACAAGCTTACTACTGCCCCAAACTTTAATGTCAGAACCTTTTGAATTTTTGAGCTTTTTGATATCCGCCAAGCTTTTGAGGAAACTCGTGTTTTTCCAATCCGACTTTTTCAGGGTCCTACTCATGACGTATTTGGTGACATCATTGATACCTGGCCAATTGTCTGCATGTCCGGGCCAGTAGTCGGCAAAAATCTCAAATGTTTTTCTACCCAAAAGAAGGTCTGCAGGTTTCATCTGTTTTTCCATGATCTTACCAGAAGCTTCGTCAAAATACGGCGCAACCCAACCGCCGTACCTGAAACCTCCCGAGGTGTCTTCTTTCGGCCCGCCGGGTGCTTGCATAACGCCGTCAAGAGTTATAAACGATATAACAATGATTTTTCTCATCCTTCTATTTCTACCTCAAAACCACCGTATGCCATGCGCTTCATATCAAAGGGCATTGACATATCTTTTTGATCTTTATACTTTTCGTTCATTTCATCCATAACTTTTTTATTTACCTCATCCCGATGCTGTCTAGATTTAAAGACAATGAAAGAAAACCAAACGTTCTCCTCGTTGTTGGCTCCGGCCATTTCCGGAAAAGTGCGCGTTTTCTCCTCGCCCATTTCCTGCTGAGAAAGGTTCTCTCCTCTGCATTCGAAGTATTCAAGCGCGCCATGCTTCATCCAAGCAGCTCTTCCTTCCTCTGCCATTTTCTTGTACTCATCTGTTTTGTCTTTTGGAACGACTAATACAAAACCGTCTACATATTTTGCCATTGATTCCACCTCCTATTTTCCCTCGTAGGCTTTTTCTAAATCTGCAACTATAATTTTTTTCATCTTAAGCATGGCATTCATAACTCTGTTTGCTTTTTCTTTATTCGGATCGCTTAACAATTCTCCCATAACTTTTGGAATTATTTGCCAACTTACTCCGTATTTATCTTTTAGCCAACCGCATATCTCGGACTTCGAAACTGCAGAAAGTGCTTCCCAGAATTTGTCTATTTCCTTCTGATCTTCGCAGTTTACTAGGAATGAAATCGCTTCATTAAAGGAAAATTTGTGTTCGTGGGCTGAATCCATTGCCCCGAATTCCTGGCCTTCGAGCATGAAATGAGCATACTTGACTGTTCCTTCTTTGTCTGGCTTATCATCCTTGCCATAACGCTGTGTCATTTCTATTTTTGCATTGTGAAACACAGATGTATAGAAATTAATTGCTTCTTCTGCTTTTCCTGCAACATCTCCTACAAACAAAAGTATTGGAGTAATTTTTTGTTTTATCTCATGTTCACCTACATATATCAGCTGCCAGCTCACACCGAATTTATCCTCAACCCAAGCGTATCTTTCACTGAATGGATATTCTGAAAGCTCCATCAAAACTTTTCCTCCATCTGAAAGTTTTCCAAAGAGATTGTCTACTTCATCTTTTGTCTTACACTTTACATGAAATGAAATTGAGGGGTTAATTTTAAATATTGGCCCGCCGTCCAGTGCCATAAAGCGATATCCTGAAAGCTCAAAAATTCCAGTGAGAACTTTACCAACCATCTGTTCAATTCCGGGAGTCTGCATTCCTTCTTCGTATCGTTTTATTGATACGATTTTGGAATCTGGAAAAAGTGAGGTATAAAAATTCATTGCCTCTTCGCAATTCTTGTCAAACCAGAGTGATGGAATGATCTTCTGGTCAGTCATTTTTCCTCTCCTTCCTCTGCTTTTATATTTATCATCCACATTACCCCGAATTTATCAGTAAAGGATGCAAAATAATCCCCCCAGAACATTTTTTGAAATTCCATCTCAATTTTTCCTCCATTTGAGAGTTCTTTATAGATTCTTTTTGCTTCTTCAAGAGTATCGGGTGTTAGGGAAATATAAACATTGTTTCCCTGATTTAACTTATGTCCCTGGCTAGGAGAAATATCTGATGCCATTAGAAAGTTATCATCTCCAAGAGGTAGAGAAATATGCATTATCCGATTTTTCTCTTCTTCAGGGAAGGCTACTCCTTCCTGAGGAGGAATTTCGCTGAATTTTTGCTGCGCATTAAACTCTCCGCCAAAAACAGATTTGTAAAATTCCATTGCTTCCTTGGCATTCCCGTCAAAATTTAAATATGGATTAAATTTCATAGTTATTTAGTTAATAGATAATAGTTCGATCCATAATTCTTAATTCATACCTCATAATTCAGCGCTTGCGCCCTTCAGCAGCAAGCAGCTTATCCAGTCTATCAAATCGCTCGTTCATAATCTTACGATAAGATTCTATCCATTTTTCAAGCTCTAAAAATTTTTTTGGAGAAAGGCCGTATATATGTTTTTGTTTAACTCTCTCTACATCTACAACTCCCGCATCTGCCAA
>CAZFNO010000030.1:0-9931 GCA_964520695.1 uncultured Gammaproteobacteria bacterium
GAAATTCGAAATTTAGCTACGATGATATTCGATTGGCGATTATGAAAGATCCGAAGGCGAAGTTTAAAGTCGGATATACTATTGAATTTTATCCTGAAGAGGGGAAGTACCACTATACGGGACATAGGAATTGTAAAATTGTTTACTCGCCAAAAGACACAAAAGAAAAAGGAACAATTTGTCCGGTTTGCAAAAGAGGTTTGACAGTAGGCGTAATGGAAAGAGTTGAAGCGCTTTCTTCAGTTGATGAAAAAGTTGAAGAGAAAATAGGAAAAAGCGGAGTCCGATGGATTACAGATCCTACAAAAAATCATCCGCCATTTGCAAAACTTGTTCCACTCAACGAAATAATTGCAGAAACACTAAGTATGGGAGTCGGCGCCGGAAAAGTAAAAACACTTTATGATCAGCTAACCCAAGAATTAGGATCAGAAGCAGATATTCTTCTTAAAACGCCTATTTCGGAGATCCAAAAAATCGGAGGTGAGGCGTTATCAGACGGAATTCTAAAAGTAAGAGAAGGATCAATCTATATTTCTCCAGGCTATGATGGGGAATATGGGGTTGTGAAGATAGCGCAGAAAAACGCGGAACTAAAAACACAGAATAACGCAGAAGAGCAATTAGGTTTAATTTAGTCCTCTTGAAAGACATAAGCGCGAGATCATTGAAAATAATATTCTTATTTTATAAAATGATCATAACTTATGAAATTAAATGTTACATCTTTTATTGAAAAGTTTTATCTTAGATTTCCACCTTTAAATCAGGAGCTTAAAGAAACAATTATAAAGATTCTTCCCATCCTTTCTCTTTTGTTTGGAATTCTAATTACACTTGCTTCAGTTGCGGATCTTCTGGGAGGAGCATTTATAACTTCAATCACGCTTACCGGTGAATCGCAAATTTTTCAGCAGCTACTTCTCCGAAATGTTATTGGAGTCTCGCAGGGACTTCTTATGATTTTTGCTTTCCAGCCTCTTCGTTATCGAATTCAAAAAGGCTGGAGACTTTTTTTCTGGGCTCAGGTTTTATGGATTTTCTCAACCCTAATCTTTTTCTCCCCGTCTTTTTTGCTGGGACTTTTTATCTTATACCCTCTTTTTCAAGTCCGTTCTTATTACAGATAGTCATGATATAATCACCTCAGCGCTTAGCGGCTAGCTTCTAGCGTTTAGTTTATTATGAAATTGATAGTTGGGCTCGTCCATCCTAATCTTACCGTTCGCCTTTTCATCCGCCAGCTGGCGGAACGGCTCACGGAGCGATTTAAGGAGGATCTCGCACTATTATGAAGTTGATAGTGGGACTCGGTAATCCGGGCACAAAATACGAATCAACGCGTCACAATCTAGGATTCTTAATAATAGACCAATTTTTAAAAAACGCTGAACCTGTTTCAAAATCTAATTGGAAAGAAGAAAAAAAACTTAAAAGCGAGATTTACCCCCTAGATTACCAGCCTAAAAAAGGGAAACTTGAGCGCATTATTTTGGCAAAACCGCTAACCTATATGAATAATTCCGGAATGGCGGTTTCGCTTATCGCCAGATTTTATAAGGTTCCCCCAGCTGATATTTGGGTGATACATGATGAGCTCGATCTGCCATTGGGTTTTATGAAAATACGCTTTGGAGGAGGGACAGCGGGTCATCACGGACTTGAGTCAATTCTTAATTTTTTAGGAACAGATAAGTTTTGGAGATTCAGAATGGGAATAGGAGAAGAAAAATTAAAAGTAAAAAACCTGCCTGCCGGCAGGCAGGTAAAAAAATCAAAATTAAGAAAAATGGAGGGCTTTGTATTGGGAGGTTTTAAAAGGTCAGACAAAGGGACCCTTAAAAACATGATAAAAAGAGGAACTAAAGCAATTCAAACAGCTCTTGAGAATGATTTGGAATCCGCAATGAACCAATTCAACACTAAATAGAATTCACTCCTCGTTGTTATAATATTGAGACAGGTGAAACACTCGCTTCGTGTTTTTAAATAGGTTCGGTAGTAATCCCGTTTAGCGAGATGAAGCAACCAGCCTGTACATTATACGTTGCTGATATAATATCTCCGTGAAGAAGATTGGATCAATTCTTAAGAACTATGATCCGAAGGTGGATAAGCATGTTTCCAGGGAGTTTCAAGCATTTGGGATTCATCTTGCAGAAGAGCTTGATGATTATAAGCACAGGGGTTTATACATAAAGCTTGCCAAAACCCACAATAGAGCAATTCTTGAAAAAGCACTCTCATTCTGTGTTGATTCAACTGCAAAAAACAAGGGAGCTTTATTTATGTGGCGTTTGAAGCAACTTAAATCTGAAAGTAAGCCCCAATCTCAGAAAACTCGGAAAACTCAGTAAGTCAGAAAAATCAGAAGGCCAGAATATCGGAGTTTCAGAATTTCTGGAGTTTTGTGATTATCCGATTTACCGGCACTCTGAGTAATCATCCGAGTGTTCTGAACTCATTGCAAATTAAAAATTAAAAATTTAAACTTAACTAAGTGGCAAAAAAAAATAATAATCACGCTAGAACTAAACATATTCTCCTTCTTGTAACCTCAATTGTGATAATATTTTTGTCTTTTTATTTCAGAGATGAGTTTTTGAAATTAGGCTCTCTTGGGATTCTGGGAATATTTATCATAAATGTAATAGGCTCTGCAACTCTTTTTTTGCCGGCACCCGGTATCGCATCCGTTATTGCAGGAGGCATTGTTTTCCCGCCGCTTGTTGTTGCGACTGTCGCGGCACTCGGCTCAGCAATAGGGGATATGGTTGGATATATTTTAGGCAGATCGGGAAAAGAGGTATTTCTTAAAAAAGATTCATTTTGGTTCACAATTTTTAGAGAGATATTTCATAAATACGGATTTATCTTAATTGTTTTTTTCTCATTTGTGCCGAACCCTTTTTTTGATGCAATAGGAATTTTTGCAGGACTTTTTTCATATAACCCAATTCGATTTTTTGCATACGTTTTGATAGGAAGGTTTCTTAGAAACCTTGCACTTGCATATTTGGGAGCTGCTTTTTAGTAAATGCGCTGAGGTCGCTAGTAAAATTTTCTTGAACTCGCTTCGCTGCATCACTGCCGTTCTGCGAAAATTTCACCAGCTCCCCGCGCCTTTATTTGAAAATTAAATAATTGAATCATTCATTGAAAATTGAGAATTAAAAATTTAAAATTAAATAATGTTACATGTTTTTGTTTCCGGTTTTGTTCAGGGTGTAGGGTATAGGCATTTTGTTAAGAATAAAGCTCTCGAGCTAAACTTAAGGGGTTGGGTAAAAAATTTATCTGACTCGCGAGTTGAGGCGGTTTTTGTGGGGGACGAAAAAAGTCTTGATAAAATGATCGAATTTTTAAAAAAAGGCCCCTTTTTGGCAGAAGTTAAAAGTATAGAAACAGAAGATTTGCCGGACCAAGAGTTTGAAGATTTTGATATCATAAAAGAATGAATGAACTTTCAGTGCTGGGATATATAATTTTATTTACTCTCGTTGGGAGTGTTTTTTCTTTGATCGGGGGAGTTTTTCTCTTAACTGCCGAGAAGCAAACCCTGAAATACTCTCATTTTCTGGCTGCCTTTGCCGCAGGAACTCTTCTGGGAACCGTATTTTTTGATCTTTTACCGGAATCAATTGAAGAAGCAGAGCATATTGCGGAAGAATTTGGGTACGGCGCAAACATTTTCCTCTGGACTTTAGCAGGAATACTGGGGTTTTTTCTGATTGAGCGCTTCATTCACTGGTTCCATCACCATCAGCACGAGTACATGGATAAAGATAAGAAAACCGAACCAACAATCCCCTTGATAATTGTTGGAGACAGCGTTCATAATTTCATTGACGGAGTTGTAATTGCTGCAACTTTTTTGGTAAATATTCCGCTTGGAATCGTTACAGCCTTGGCAGTTGCCGCACATGAAATACCTCAGGAAATAGGGGACTTCGGGATTCTTCTTCATAAAGGATTGAGGCGGAAAAAAGTGCTTTTGGTAAATATATTAAGTGCGCTGACCGCAGTTTTGGGCGCATTAATAACTTTTTGGATTGGGGAAAGGATAGAGCCCGCAATTCCTGTTCTTCTTGCAATTACATCCGGGTTCTTTATTTATATTGCGGCGTCAGATCTTATTCCTGAAATCCATCACGAAAATAGAAAAGGTTTTGCAGCTGTAGAAACATCACTTTTGTTTTTAGGAGTAGCTGTTATTTGGATAGTAATAACTCTTCTTGAAGGCTTCGGAGGACACTGATAACAGTTATTGACTTTTGATCTTTATAGGGTTAATATCTGCCATATGTCAAAAGTTGAGGCTAAGACAGAAGGGTCTATATGGAGGTAGGTTGGTTTAGATCATGCACCATATAGGTTTAAAGAACCTGAAATTGTTCGTGCATGGCCTGTCTGGTGGAATAATCATGGTGTTAAGATGTCTCTTGATAAAGAAAGAACAGATGCAGAACACGAAGTAGTAATAAATGGCAGTGCAGCAGAAGTTAAAGTTAGACCTTATTTTCAGAGAGAATGGGAAAAAGAATGGTGGATAGTTGAATGGCAAATCAAACATAGTCCATATGAATATGTGCAGGGAAGTGTTGTGTTTGATTCAGCACTGTTAGAACAGGCTTTTGGTCTTTCAAATGATTCGCACGATCTAGGGGACGAAGTATTAAAATTGCATGGGGGAACCTCAGCATTTCCTGCAAGATTTATCAGGTATGGCAATTATTTAAATATTCCAGGTCCTGGCAGTGGGCATGATGGGGATCCAAACGTGTCGATAGAACTCACTCCCGTTGTTCAAGAAACTATTAGAAGAATGTTAAATGCAAGTGGTGGCAGTTAGTTCGCTTCTTCAAGTCTTGCTTCTATCTCCGCTTTGAACTGTTCGTACGGAACTGCGCCCACTGTTAGATAGCCATTTATGAATGTTCCGGGGGTTCCGTCAACTCCCGCTGCGGTTCCATCATTTAAATCCTCATTAACTGAGTCGGCAAATTTTCCAGATGTTAGACAATCAGAAAATTCATTAACTGAGATTCCAGTACTTCCCGCATAATCAGTAAATTTAGCAGTAGCTTCATCTTCTGAGAGTAATTCCCACTGCGTTTGATTGATAAACAACTGATCGTGATACTCCCAGAATTTATCCTGATCATTTGCGCACTCAGATGCCTCAGCTGCAAGTTGCGCATTTGGATGAATAGATGTCAGAGGAAAATGTCTGTAATAAAACTTTGCTTTGCCCGTATCTATATAATCTTTTTTAATTTGGGGGAGAGTATTATCAAATAGGGATTTGCAGAAAGGACACTGAAAATCCGAGAATTCTACAATTGTAACAGGCGCGTCTTTATCTCCAAGAGGAGGAAGATGGCCAACTGCCACATCAACCGGACCGGATGGTGCTTGAGGAGCAAGATTATCGCCAATCTGCTGATCCCCAGCCGCTGTAGTTGTTGAACCTTTTTCAAGATAGGTAACTTTAGTAACTAACACTCCAATTAGAAAAGATGCGAGTATGAGAAGTACTACAAGAATCCAGACAACGTTTATTTTTGGAAGTAATTGATAAAGTTTGGAGTTTGAAAAGTTAGGGATTTTCTTAGCAGGTTTACTTTCAGTTTTTTTGACCGGCATCAGTCCATTTTATAGATTTATCATGACTTATGTCAACCCCGATTAAATCGGGGTCAACACCAAATTTTATATATTTACCATTGACATAAATCAATTACATTTGTTATTCTGAATAAACCGAAATCATGATTCATAATTCTTAATTCATGATTCTAATGTATGGCAGATGTAACTTTTACAGATCAAAATTTTGATGAGGAGGTTCTCAAGTCCCAGACCCCAGTTCTTGTTGATTTTTGGGCAGCGTGGTGCGCGCCTTGCAGGATAGTTGATCCTATTGTTGAGGAACTTGCAGGTGAGTACGGCGCAAAGCTCAAAGTGGGAAAACTAAATGTTGATGAAAATCCGGCCTCGGCTGGAAATTATAATGTGATGAGCATCCCAACAATTATGCTTTTCAAAGGTGGAAAGCCCCTGAAAAGTGTGATCGGTGCACAAAGCAAAGAAAATTTCAAAAAGGCAATAGATGAAGTGCTCGCGAGTTAATAAGCAGGTCGCTATCCGCTCGGGGTCCTGTCGCTCGTTCTCCATCCCGCCAGTGCTCATTCACGAAACACTGATTCCGCGCTGTCGGGAGCCCTCCCACTCGCACCACCCCTTCGCTTTGTTTACTTTTGATACTTGTGATACTTTTGATACCTGTGGTACCCTTTAATTTATGTATGATGTCATTATAATCGGCTCCGGGCCTGCGGGTTTAACCGCGGCACTTTACACTACCCGGGCAAATCTTAAAACACTCGTTATTGCTGGATCAAAGTGGGGAGGACAGCTTATGTTAACGACCGATGTTGAGAATTATCCCGGTTTTCCGGATGGAATTCAGGGACCGGAGCTTATGCAGAAGATGAGAGCCCAGGCCGAAAGGTTTGGCGCAGAAATTATAGATCGTGACTTCGTTAAAGGCGATTTTTCTAAAAGACCGTTTACTGTTTCAACCGCAGAAGAAAACTATCAAGGTAAAAGTGTAATTATTGCAACAGGAGCAGAAACCAAATGGCTTGGTGTTCCCGGGGAGAAAGAGCATATTGGGAGGGGTGTTTCGTCATGTGCACCGTGCGATGCTTTCTTTTTTAAGGGCAAGAATGTGATAGTTGTCGGCGGCGGTGACTCTGCCATGGAGGAAGCACTGGTTCTTGCCAAGTTTGCTACAAATATAACATTAGTGCATAGAAGTGCGAATTTCAAGGCTAGTGAAATAATGCTAAATCGAGTAAAAGAAAACCCCAAAATAAAGATGATCTTAAACTCTGAAATTAAGGAAATTCTGGGACAAGAAAAGGTTACTTCAATCCGTTTGTTCAATAATAAAACAAGTCAAACATCAGAAATTCCTATTGATGGAATATTTGTTGCAATAGGTCATATCCCAAACACAAAAATCTTCCAAGGGGTAGAGCAGGATGAGAGGGGATTTATTAAAGTTTTTAATCATTACAGGACAAATATAGAAGGTGTATTTGTTGCAGGAGATGTGCATGATGCAGAGTATAAACAGGCTGTAACCGCTGCAGGATTCGGCTGTGCCGCAGCGCTTGAAACAGAAAGATGGCTTGAGGAAACCCACAAATTTTAAAATTTAGGATTGACTTTTATCAATTAACAAATATAATACCTTCCTAATGTCTGAAAGAGATTTACCTGGATTAGTTGCTGAAGAAGCCAAAAGAGAAGAAGACAGAAGAAGGCGGGCGGAAAACAGCGCAAAATATGCAAAAGGTCTTACCGAAAGACTAAATACTCTTATTCGCGCAACAGTTCCGGATCCTTTTTCGGTTGCAACAAGACGGCATTCAATTGACCAGGATAGATTATCAGTATCCTACCCATTCACAAAAAATGATGTGGCAGTGGATATAGAAATAGAAAGACATATTTATCCAAGAGATAATCAGCCCTTTTCTGAACCTTACTCGATCAGAATTGGAAATAATCCAGACTTATACTTTGTCAGCGAAATAGGATTAACTTATAGAGGGCAGGGTTTTGATCAGCGGGATATTGATTCTATAATCCAGTTATTGGACGCAATCGAATTAGGTGTTGAATCAGGTGAAATAGTCCCAATAGTCAAAAGCCCGGTAACACCTACAGATGTCTCATAAATAAATACTTTTTAATTGACTTTTGCCTCTTTTTTTGAAAAACTGTACTTGCTATATAGCAAGTATACGAATCGACGCAAATTTGCATTCCTGTTTGTCAATTCGTGAGAATTCGTGAAATGAGATTATTTTCAAATGTTGGTTTTCGCTCACGAATACATACGAAATATTGTAAACTCGAATAAGCATTCGCGAAAATTAGTGTACTCGTGTTTCGCACGAGATGGGAGGTGATAATAAATGAACATGAACGCAATGATGAAAGAGTGCTCCAAACCTCATAACCTTTCGCACCTAGTATCAGGAGCAGGAATTGGTATTTTAGTCTTAGCTCTTATTCCAGGCTTAGTAAGTCTTGCTTTAGTTTTGGGTTTGGTGTTATTAGTTGGGGGACTTGCCTGGGACTTTACGGTCAACCCTGCTAAAAGATCAGCTTCTTAAAATATTAAAAACAAAATTGATCCTGCCTTTTTAAGGGATTTTTTACTCCTGGTATGAAAAAATGGTTTGTAACATGGGACAGGTCTGAATATAAAGAATGGGCGCGTGAAACTCCAAAAGGATATGTACTTCTTATAATTCGAAATGAGAAAAATAGATCCTTGTGCGTAAAGGCAGATTTAACCATGGGTGAAAAAGGTCTGCCAAGTGTTAACATTGTCGAACAAAAATATTTCCCCTCAGAAAAAAAAGCCTCAAAACAGATTAAAAATTGGATGAGAGAGTAATCCCGCCCGGTTTACAATTTTAGAAATTCTTCTCGGCTTAGTCCTGATTGTTTGATAATTGAATTAAGTGTTCCTTTTGGGAGGTCTTTAACGTGCATAGGAATTGTTAATCGTTTTCCTTGTTTAGAGTGATACAAAATCACATGACTTCCGCGTTGTCTATCAATTACATAGCCTGCCTTTTCAAACTTCTTGATTAACTGCCGTGGCTTGAAGCTGGGTAGCTTAGGCATAATGTCCTGAGGAAACTCTTATTTGTTTGTAGACGAACTCTTTTTGAGTTGGAATTTCTTCATTATGTTTTTTTAAGCTTTCCAAATAGAGCTCGATTGCTTCTTTAGCCATTTTCTTGGCTTCTTTTAAGTCTTTCCCATAAGTTACACAGCCCGGAAGTGCGGGAACAAGTACGGTATATCCACCCTCAGGCTCTTTTTGAAAAATAACTGTGTAATTTAATTCTTGGGATTTCATAAATTTATTATATCACGGGAGCGGTGGGGAATAATCCCGCCCGAATTCCCCGTTGACAAATCCAGCGTTCAGGTCTATATTCCAATCAATATGGCAGGACCAGGAAAAGAAGGAAGACCTTTGCCCGCCCTAGTTGCAGGGGTTTTTGAAGAAAGAATGAAGGCAAGAAGACTCGCGGAAATTCAAGAAAGACATGCAGGGCCAGTTACAGACAGAGTCACTAGGCTAATAAAAGCTACGGTTCCAGACCCTCATCCTGATCTGGATGAAAGAGTTCGTGCTCAAGATTCAGATCGGCTAATAGTAACGTTTCCTTTCGAATCCGATGGGGACATTGTTAATGTTACTATTTATAATCCTAATTATCCGAGAGACTTAGACGATGTTGGACAGTACGAGATCAGTGTAGGAGAGGAAACTCGCTTGCAAGTTGATCAACTTGGACTGCATAGATATGAAAATATGGGACCAAGCGAAGACTTTGACGATCAAGATCTTGAAGAGTTCAATGGGTTGCTTCAAGCAATAGAAGATGGTATTGCGGATGGGAGTATTCGACCAGTTATTGATAGTCCACTACCATATTTTGTAAGATCTCCTGCTGTTGTAACATCTGCAAGCTGATAAAGGTGGGGAATAATCCCGCCTGAACTTAATACTTGACCACACAACTTACTTCTCGCCTGTTCCATTCGATTCGAATACGGCCCCGCCTGCCTTGACTGGTACTGCGGGCAGGCGAAGAGCGTTTGTTGAGGGGTCTTCGTCGCAAGGTACCGTCGCGCCTTGCTCCTTGACACTCTATTTAGCCTTGTGATAAGATTAGTTTACAAGTTTAGGCAATGCCTGGACGAAGGAATTAAGATTATTTATGTTGAAATTCACAATAATTGATAAACCACCCTGCGGTTGTTAGGATGGTTTAACTTGGTGATCAACTTCTAAATCCCTCTTTCGTCTTTTGGTGTTTTCCAACTTGCT
>CAZFNO010000031.1:0-9888 GCA_964520695.1 uncultured Gammaproteobacteria bacterium
TCAAGGCTGGGGAGTTTATAAAAATTTGCGGGTGTAGTTTTGGATGAGAATGGACAGCATCAGTGCTTCGTCCGATGTATTAACTTTTTCGGTTTTTTCTAATACCGAGCGGAGATATGGCTTAATCTCTTTTAAATTTAATTCCCTTTTTCGCACAAGCGCTTCCTGATGGAACCTCTTCGCCATTCTCAGTGAATTGTTGTGATATCCTAAAGCTACTCTTTTAAGATCCATTGCCATTGACTCTAATGCAATTTTATTTTTCATAGAATTTCTGAAAAGAAAAATTTAGTTAACTTCTCGTACTCTTCTCTTATTTTAGCACTTTGTATTTCATTGCTGGTATTTCCGTCCTTTGGTCTGATATTTATAAACGAATTAAAATCAATTATTTTTGTTTCAAGATCAATCCCCCCTCCCCAAAGATCGCTTTGTACCGAACCGTCCTCAAGAAGTATCTTCTCAGATTCAAAATGCCTGTTACATCCCGCAGAGCAAACTTTTCTTTTCACATCAATCACTGTTTTTATATAAACATCAAACTCCTTTCTAAGTTTTTCAATCTCTTCTTTTGTGTAGGGCTTTGATTTGGTAATAATCATTAACCGATTATAACAGAAGACTTAACTGGCTTTGCGTCAATCCTTCTTAAATTCAGGATCAAGGCTGGGGAAAATTATGAGGTTTGGATGGAAATTTTCTTGGGATTAAAGGCTGGTATATTCTCTGTTGCATCTAAGATTTCAATTCCTAAAACTTTTCCATTTTTATCTTCATCCACTATGACGGAAGCAGATATTTCACGGCTTGCTTCGTATTTGCCTTTTGCCAACTCTATGTACATAGCATCTACTTTTGAATCGTAACGTATTTTCATATTATTTATTCCTTAAATAGTAACAGCTTATCACTGTAATTTTTGATCCTTCAGTAATTGTTACTACACGTAATATTTTACCACCAAACAATTTCTGTCGCAATTTTCTATTTCTAAAACTCGAGATTATTTCCTCGGGATTACTTACCGTTTCAAGAACTCGCCTCCGAGGTAAATTACGCTTTTTAATCTGAAATCTAGCATGATCGGAAAATTCAATCGGCACGATTTCATTTTATCACGCTTTGTGTCAATCCCGCTGCCAACTTTTCAATAAAACCCACTTCTGACAGGATCAAGGCTGGGGAGGCTTAATATCTTGGGGACCCTCTATTCTTGCTTCTACCAAAATCCTAACTCCCATCCTATATCCTTTTTCCAAAAAACTCTCTGGGAATATTTGCCCAACATCCAAACTTTCATCCCCATTACTCAACACAGTTCCGCCGTTACCATCTCTTTCAGCCTCCCATTCTCCTTTTGCTGAAAGGGCGAACCATCCTCCTTCCACTACACTTCCTATATTATTCCCGGAAACCTCAGCATTTCGCTCCGCTACCCGGATTAGGTCTCCCGGAACTAGACTCTTATCCATCTCTCGCCTTTCTTCAACCATAATGAAAAATCATACAACTCTCAAATAATCTGTGTCAACCCCCCGCTGATAATTTTACTAAACATCTGAGGAGGATTAGGCAACCGCATCAAGCCGCAATTCTTTCTGTAAATAAGCTCTCCGAAGATTCAAGAGATTTGGGGAAAGAGGATCTTCCAAATTTCCAATTTGTTCCCAAGAAAAATATTTTACTTGGTCAAATCCTTCTTCCATGGGACGCGGCACTCCTTCCTCAATTGAGGCCCAATACCAAATATAACCCCAATACTCACCGTTTTCAAAAAATCCGTCGGTGCCAAGAGTCCCAATAATTTTTACTCTTACCCCTAATTCTTCATCTGCTTCTCTTATTGCTGTCGCCAGAAGGTCTTCATCTAAATCCGGATCGAACTTTCCGCCGGGCAATTCCCACTGAACTTTTCTTGGATTTTCTCTGTTTCTGTGAAGAAGAAGTATTTTTCCATCTTTATTTGCAATTACGCATCCTACCGCAATTCTTCCCCCAGATTCTGCACCGCTTTCTGTCTCCCTGTTAATCATCGCGCAATTATACCAAATTTACTCATCAGTTTCTCCATTCATTAATCTAGATTGATCTTCTCGTCTTATATGAAAAACGGTCCACTCTCCTACCTCAAAGCTTTCCCAACCAAGTTCGCTATAGACAGCACTTCTCAACACCTTTGTATCCAAATCCTTAAATCTATAATAATCAACTACTGTTCCATCGACATCAGCTAAAATCTCCTGCGCCACGAGGTCGCTGGATGCCTGTTCAAAAAGAGCAGTTCTTTGTCCTTTTTCTCCATTTATATGTTGTCTTTCGATGTTGTTTTTAATCACCCCCTTGTGATAGATCCCTCACCTTTTGCTCCTCTCCCTTAGGGAGAGAATTAAAGAGAAGAGAACTATTTTTCCACAAAAAAACCTCCCCTTTTGGGAGGCTGTTTATTTATTGAAAATCAAACTAAACCGTAGTCCTCCCCAAAAAAGAGAGGCTGCACGATCCAAAAATGTCTTTTATTCCAATTAACATAGCATAATTTCACTATATCACTTATGTGAGCTATGTCAAGAACTATGTATAGTGACTT
This sequence comes from uncultured Gammaproteobacteria bacterium, assembly GCA_964520695.1. Lineage (GTDB taxonomy): Bacteria > Patescibacteriota > Microgenomatia > Levybacterales > UBA12049 > 2-01-FULL-39-10-A. The sequence goes on from CAZFNO010000031.1 coordinate 2,588, forward strand.
TTGAATTCGAATGATATAATACTCACCATGTCAAAAGAAAAAGTAACCAGTCAGAGTCCAGATAGAGAGAAAAAGCTGACCCCAGCTGAGCGTGAAAGATTAATAGTTCTTGAACTGGCAGATCCGGGTGTGCAGGATGAAAACGGAAAATCACGCAGAAAATCACATAGAGAAGTCGCCGAAAAAATTTTTGCTTATGAGCTGAATCGTTTGTCTCCTGAAATAAGAGGGGAAAGGTTAGAATACAGAATCAGAATTGTCAGAGAAACGGTAAGAAATTTTATTTTAAATGTTCGGAATTTAGCTTTAATTAAAGAGGGTGCACGTGTTAGAACTCAGACATTATATGATGACGTGAAGGGTTTAAACCGTGGCTTAAATTTAAAAAACCCTGATAGTCTGTTTGATTTATTTGCAATTCACAGATCAAAAGATCAGGAACAAGGTCTTTTCAGTACACTTTCTGTACTTGAATACACGGGGGAAAGTTCTTTGGCACAACCGCCAGAAACTCCAGGAGACTATGAATATGACATGGATGTTTTTTTGAGAAACTTGTTGGATGCAGAGATGGAAACTCAGAGAAGAAGGCAAATTGAGGGCGAGACAAGAAAGAGACGCCCGGAACCCGCTTTTAGAAGCTACTATACTGATTACGTAAGGCAATCTCCACATAAAACAAAGATTCCCTATTAACAGAATGTTGTCTAGAAACAATTTTATTTAAGGTATCTGTCGAAGAATTCAACTGAGCGCTGGGCAGCGGTATTAAAGTTCAAACTTATATTGTGGTCGTCTCCGGGATATGTATAAAGTTCGACTGTTTTTCCGGCGCTTTTTAAATCAATTTCAAGATCCTCCGAAAATTCAACAGGAACCGATGAGTCTGCAGTCCCATGGTGGAGCTGAATCGGACCGGAAACATCTGTTAGATATGAGTTGGCCGACAAAGAATCCCAGAACTGCTGATTTTCATCCGGTGTCCCAAACTGAGTTTGCAAACTCTGCCGCCATGATCCCCCTCGCCTTGAGGGGGTACCGGATGGTACTCCTCTTCTTCTCCATCTCTCAAACAAATCCTCATAACTCCCTACAACTCCTGCCCAGATCACACCGGCTTTTATATCAGCATTTACAACCATAGCCCGAAGTGTTAAAAATCCCCCCAGAGAGTGTCCCCACATACCGATTCGACTAGGATCGACAAGGGGAAAGGGGTAAGCGTTAAGTGCTAAGTTTTCTGAACTTTCCCCTTCACCCTTTACGCTTAACCCTAAACGCTTTACTGAACCTAAAGCGTTTAATACATCTATTGCATAGCCGTTTGATCCGTATGCTCCCGTTGCGCTCCCTTCCGAATTTCCGTGTCCCCTGTAATCCGGACGGAGTAAAACATACCCGTTTCTGGAAAACGCATCTGTGTATGCAACATATCTCTCAGTTGTCCTATATTGGGCCGGCGGTATATATCCATGGTTAAAAACAACAGCAGGAAAACCTCCAACGGGCAGATCTCCATTGGGAACAGTCAAAAGAGCAAAAATTTTAAGTCCTTCCGAGCGGTAAGAAACAATGTATCTTTGATAATTTGATCCGGGACTCAAAGTTTCTTCAACCGTCAGTTCGCTTCCGGGAAATTCCAAGCCTCTCAAATAATCAATTGAGAGCTCATGAGGATTGGAAACTAATTCCCCTCCCATATTATTGTTCGGAAAATCCGTAAGAAGATCTCTGCTCCCTATCCCAACTTGCTTTATAAAAACAAAAACTCCTAAAAGTACTAAGAGTGGGATGAGCAAAATTATAATTTTTCTTCTCATTTTTACGAATTTAAAGAGTATACATTAATCGGATTAAATTTACTATTAATATCGTAGTCTAGACTACGATACTGTGGAGAAAAATTATCTAATATCTAGAGTTTCGCCAGCATAAACCAGGTTTTTGGGTTTTATAATTACTTGCTTTTTGCCTTTCTCAATATATCCCGCATCCAAACCTACAAATTTATTTTTTTTTATAATTTTTAAGCATTGACCGATATCTTTTTGCGGGACAAACAAAGCGAAGTCCTGTCCCATGTTATAAGTTCCATACATTTCATAATCATCTAAGTTGGCATGATTCGCAATGAAGGCAAACACAGGCTGTGGTTTGAAAATTTTTTCGATTATATATGTAAAGCTTGGTCTTGCTCTCATAATCTTCCTGAGTCCGTGTCCCGTGATATTTGAAATATAATGAATGTCAATGCCGGCTTTCTGCAGATCTTGTACGAGTTTTGCATAGATGTTCGAGCGGGTTAAAAGCGCTTCTCCAAATGTCTTGTCCGAATTCACTTTAGTCCCATACCCTTTTGGGAGCTTTTTAGCAACAGCCCGCGCCAGAGAAATCCCATTGGCATTAACTCCATTGCTTTTTATTAAAACTATCCTGTCCCCTGCTCGGAGTTTCTTATCAGTTATTAGATGTTTACTCGATCGAATTATTCCAACGGCAGACCCGCCAAGTTCTGCCGTTCCTTTTTCAATTATTTGCTTGATCGTTGCCGTCTCTCCACCGCCCCACGAAACTTTGGCAATATCACAAGCGCTTTTCCAACCCTTTATCAAGTCTGCCACTCTTTCCTGATCATAAAGCCAACTATTATCCTCGATTGCCCAATGTGCATGGAGAACAAGAGGTGTTACGCCAACAGAAACTAAATCATTAATTATTGTTGCTACGCTGTCATGAGCCACGACATCATAATGAGTTTTACCTGTATATTTTCTTGTCCCGTCTGCAATCAGATTTTTTGTCCCAAGTCCTTCAGTGACAAATGCCATATGAACATTTCCCTGCCGCCAAACATAAGCAGATTCCCCTCTGGTATCAGAAACCTCGGCAAACTTGTGATATTTTAAATTCCTGCCGGTAGCGGCTGCGGATTTTTGGAAGAGTTTTTTAATCGGATCCTTTGTAGAATAATCATCCCCTACCTGATAATAAGTAACTTTCTTTTTCATTTGTGAATAAACTCCGGTTCTTTTACTTTTTCTGGGTTTTGCCAAATAACTCCATCACTATCAATTGGATATCGTCCTGTAACGCAACCTCCGCAACCGCCATTTTCTAAAAATATTTTTGATGGATCTTCTGGAAGTATAATTTCGCGTCTTCCTTTAGTCGCTCTCAGAAGAGTCTCTGGTGAACCATAATCGACACTTTTTGCACCAATTGCTTCAGCAATTTCAGCATTGCTAGTTCTACCATCAGCAACTAGTCTTTCTTTTTCATTTTCACGAAAACTAATTCCAAGAGGACATGGGTATCTAACAGGTGGAAAAACAAAGCGCCAATGAACCTCACTAGCTCCAAGGGCATAAAATTGCTCAGTTACCACTCTTGAAACGTTTCCGCGTACTGCTGAATCATCAACAATTACTATCACCTCACCTTCAGCCTCGTTACCTTCAGGGAAAATTAACTTATTGAATACTTTCCTCCTGATTTCCTGGTCATCATCATTATCATGTAGGAAGGTTCTAAGTCCTCCACTTAGGCCATAATGATCTCTTTTAATTATTTGTCTATATGGAATTCCTGCTTCAAATGCATAACCTAAACCAATATCAATAGCTGAATCTGGCATTCCGACAACAACAGTACCGTTTTCTACTTTTGAAATTTTCGCTAGTTCCTTACCTGCTTGCTCACGAACAGCAAATACAGATGCCCAACGTTCTGGATGTTCACCATCATCAGGATTTTTATATTGAGGTGATCTTGAACTCGGATGCATAAAATAAATCCATTCAAACTCACAAGGATGTCCTTCTCCCACTTCGCCTTCACGTAATTGATGCACCCCATTATCATCAATTTTTAGAACCTCTCCTGGTTTTATTCTTCGTATAACTTCTGCACTCACGCCGTCAGTATCTTTACCAATTCTCGAAAATGCATGGGTCTCTGATGCTACTATCCAACCCTGCGTATTTGGAAAGTTTATAACTCCAAGTTCCAGAGGATGTGTCCCCCTCAAATCTCTTGCAACGTAAAGAGTATCATCAATTCCTATTGTCAAATTGTAAGCACCATCTACGGTATCTAATGTTGATAAGACAGCTTCATCAGGCGTAGCAGCATCAGATGTAGCAAGTAATTGGGTAAACAGCCTAGTGTCACTGACTCCTTCTTGAAAATGATATCCCAATCTCTCCAACCCCTCTCTCATCCCTCTAACATCTGTAAATTGTCCGTTATGATTAACCACAATCTTTACTCCAGTAGCTTCGTGTGTTGCGTGGAATGGTTGAAGGTTGTCACTTCCATATCCGCCTTCTGTACCATACCTTAATTGCTTAAATCCCAGCTTAGTTTCAATCGGTGAAAATCTGTCAATCACTTCTTGTGTATATCCATACCTTAACAATCCGTCTCCAGTATGTGACATATACGCACCATCAACATGCATAGCAATACCCCACCCAAGCTGGCCTCTGTGCTGCACTCCATATGCTGCTTCAATTAAAGCGGCAAATTGTCTTGTGGGCTGTTCTGTTCGGATTGTAACTAATCCACATTTATGTTGTATATCTGTTTCTGGCGTAATACTGTATTCTGGGTGAAAAGATATTGATGATCTAGCTTCTGATTCAGCTCCTGCCATTATTAAGTCCCATTTTGTTACGAGTTTTAACTTTTGTCAACCCCGCTGCCAACTTTTCAATAAAACTTTTTATTTTCACTATTAAAATTATACTAAATATTCTTTATAATAATTAGGTGAGGCTTATTTGTTTAAATATCTGGGGAGGAAAAGTTTATGAGAATCTTTTTAAATTTCTGAAAGCCAACACAAGCCAAACCGATATCTTCTGCTTTCAGGAGGTATTTAAGTCAGACAGGGATGTTATTACCCCAAAAAAGGGCCGGTCCAATATAATAGAGGACCTTAAACGCGAACTTTATGATTTCGATTTTTTGTACTCCCCTTTTTTTCATGGAAGAGATTATGAATATGTAGTTGATTATCCCCTTTCATGGGGCAATTGTATTTTTTGGAAAAAAAATTTAAATCCTAAAAAAAAGGGTGAGGTATTTACACATTTATCTGAAAACGTCATTAAACCTTTTCCGGGGAAAAAAGTGCCGGATGTAGCGAAAAATTTTCAATACTTAATATTTGATAATTATATAGTTTTAAATATTCACGGATACTGGAATCCTGCCCCAAAAACAGATACCCCCCAAAGATTTATTCAGTCTGAAAAAATAATTTATTTCGCCCAAAAACATAAATTGCCTACGGTCATCGGAGGTGATTTTAATTTAAGAATGGATACAAAAAGCATAGAAATGCTGGAAAATGCAGGCTTTAGAAACCTGGTAAAAGAATCCGGCGCAAAAACCACAAGAAGCATACTGTACGATTACAAATGGCGCAAAACTGACAAGTATGCCGATTATATTTTTGTATCAAAAGATATTGCTGTTTATGATTTCAAAGTAATGCCTGATGTTATCTCAGACCACTACCCGCTTCTTCTGGAGTTTGAAGTTTAATCAAGCCCGTCACGGTACGTTTCCATTTCCCACTGGTCTCTTTCTGTAAAAATACGCGCATCCCATTGACTTGTATCAATTCTATTAAGTTCAATTTGTCCTTCCCCATCAAAATATTTTCTCATACGACCGGCACTGTATGGCATCCTTAGCCTCCTTAATGCTTCCTTTTCAATCTGCCTAGTTCTTGCTCTCCCAACAGGACTTAAAAGCAGCTTACCAACAGCAGATAATGGAAGTCCTTCCATTGTTCTTTTTTTAATTACAAATCTTTGTCTCGATGATAAACTATCCAACATCACAGTTATAAGAGCCCTAACTTCTTTTAGTTCTATTTCTCTAAAATCATCATCTGTTTGTAATGTTTGGGCATTTTCTAGAGTCACTTCATGTGTTTTTAGATTGGCAAGATGAGTTTTAATCCCTCTTTTTACCAACACCCGAACAGGATTATGTTTATTATTAGGAACATAATTTTCAACTTCTTCAAAATACTCACCAATTCCTGCTTGAATTAATTCACTATCAAATTCTTGATCCCCTGTAAGAAAACCTTCAGCAGCGGTAAGTGCACTTCGTATTCTTAAATATAACATTACTCTTTTTCCCATAGAAGATGTCTCTCGATCCTCACTTCTGATTGCACCAAACAGTCTGTGTTCTAAATCAGACTTAATCCTAACTGGTGTATATTGTCTTAATTCCTTGTAAAAACCTATTGGAGATATTTCAGGATCATTTGCGTAAACTTGGGTAGCTAAATTAGATGTAAGATAATCAAGCTCAGGAAGAGATCCTGCTGCGAGTCCTGCCCTCAATTCATAAGCAGCATGTAATACACCTGGATTTACAACTTTTCTTTCAGGGTTAAAATTATGTTCTGGGCTTATTTGTCTTTCTGGTAACACAGTGAAGAATTATACTATAAGATACTTTTAAAAGCAACGCTAGACTTTTCCCTCGAGATATCTTATGCGTTCTTTTTGAGGAAATTTCTCAATAGCGTATCTAAGTGCTGTTCTTCCCATTCTCTTATAGTTTTTTTGAAGGAATTTCTGTTCTTTCTTGAGGTTTTTCTTACCAACTTCTCTAAGCGTCCAGCCAACCGCTTTTTGAATAAGATCCTCGCTGTCATCTACCAGAATCTCGGCAATCTCAAGCGCTTCTTTGATCATACCCTCTCTTAAAAATCTATGCGTTGCGATTATTGCAATTCTTCTTTCCCATAAATTATTAGATCCGGCTAATTCTTCAAGAGTTTTTTTCGGCTTATCTATCAAATATCCCCCGATAATCTCATCAGCTGAGCAGTCTACCAAGTCCCAGTTATTTATAAACTTTGTATTTTTAAGATAGAATTCGTAGATTCTCCGCTCAAGAAGTTCATCGTTTTGAAACTGATTAACTAAAATAAGAAGCGCAATGAGGCGTTCTTCGTGAATTTCTGATCGAAGCAGTTTTCCTATATCATCAAAAGACAAATCTTTATACTTTTGCGCAAGTTCCCTGCACTGAGGAACAGTGAGGCCTATGAAAACGTCTCCGAATCCGTACTGCCCGTCTCCGGTCTTAAAGTATCTCTGGCTTGCCTTTGCTCTTTTTTTAGAGGACAGTTTATTTGATTCGCGTCTGAGGCTTGGTAACATTTTTTTAATTGGCTTCAATTATACTCTTTTTTGAGCCTCAGGTCAATTATTTGTCATGGCCATATAGATACCGTAACACTCCTTTCTTTCTGTTTCAGTAAGAAT
>CAZFNO010000032.1:0-9264 GCA_964520695.1 uncultured Gammaproteobacteria bacterium
TTCGGAAGAAATAAACTGCAAAGGCCCGATTGTGTAAAAATAAGGAGATTTGTTGGGCGATTTATACTGATAACCAAGAGTAAACTCCGCTCCTTTTGCAATATCTACATTCCAGACAATTGCTTTTGCTTTTATAGGATAGTCGGAAACTGATAAAACCTCGTCAACACTTGCCAGTCCGAAAAATGGAGCTGGGTCAATTTTGCCATAGTAAAGATTATTGATGTCATTGTTGTTGGGTTTGAGCGAGAAGTGCAGATGCGGTCCGGTTGAAAGTCCTGTTGAGCCGGAAAACCCTAACTGAGTCCCCTTCTGTACAAAAGAGCCTTGACCAATTTTTATCTCGCTCAAATGGCCGTAGTAGCTCCTTCCCCATGAGTGCTCTATAACAACTGATGTTCCGTATATCCAGTTTTCTTTTGCCAAAATTACCTTGCCCGCATCAACGGACAAAACAGGTGTGCCTTTGGGAAGCGCAAAATCTATTCCGTCGTGTCCGTCAAGACCTGATTTTTTATAAATGCTAATTTCTGTCTTATCAACTAATTGCTCACCAAAACCCAAAGTTACGCTGTAATCCCCGTCAAACGGAAGCGGAAGGTCCGGGATATTAGTTTCGGTTTTTGGATCGTAACTCTCAGGGATGATGGTTTGCTCGCTGTAAGATATAGTCCCTTCCTCCCCGGGACTTATTTGAAAATCGGCAGGAACAGACTCTACTATTTTTCCCCGGAAAGCCTCATTTGCTTTTATTTTTAAAGTTACAGGATAGGTTTCGGGCGGATAAATACGGGTGGCAGTTATTCGCTCAACATCAAAAGGTACGAAGCCCCGTACTTCAAATCTATCTTTTACTGTGTATGTGCCGTTTGCGGTTGTTGCGGTAAGTCTCATAAAATATCTTCCAATATCGGATGTTTGGTATGATCCTTCATAATCAGGCCTCTCGGTTACCTGGTGAAGAAGACACTCCCTGTTAACGGTAATCGAACCTGTGGTTGTTGAAAGCGTGGTTTTCTCCCCCCATGGCGCCGTTATCTCAAGATCAACAACTGCATCACAGACCATCCGTCCCCCCTCATCCAAAACTGCAATCGCTATATTTGCCCTCTCACCCGGCGCGTAAATGGATTTATTTGTATTTATGGCCAGGACTCCCCATGTAAAATCCTGCGAAGACATGACCTCATTGGTTGAATTATCAATCACAGTCACTGTGTACTTCCCAGGCCTCATTCCGACCTCTGGATTTATGCTAAAAACATATTCTCCATTAACGAATTTTTTGTCAGTGTGGACTCTGATATCTGAGTGGCGCTCACTTTTCACTTCCACTCTGAAATCGTCTTTTTCTGATGTATTTTTTACGGTTATCTCAATTTTTTCTTTTGCCTGGAAGCTTGTTTTTGAAAGACGCGAAACAGAGGCCGGCAGCCTAAAAACAGCCGAAGGATTATTTGAAGTATCGGAAAACAATGGAGTAATGCCGCTTTCTGAGGCTAACGATACGGGATCGTTAAACTCAGAGGGTATAGTGGGGACAGTTGGAGAGTCCAAAGGCTGGGGTGATGCGTTTTGTGCGAGGACTGAGAAAGGCTGAACAAGTAAAAAAAGAGCTGAAATTAATCCAACAGTTAATTTCTGGATAGCCAGTCGTGTTGAGATCCCCATAGAAATAATCCGGCAATAAAGCCTATATAATTACTTTATGGAGCTTGCGTGTGGCTCAACATGTACAAATGTGTACTAACTCGCGGATTTCTCTATTGGAAGGTTTTGATTGAGCTGATAGGTTTTATTCTGGTTTATTATAAGTTTTTGCTTTAAATATCCTTCCACTTTTTTGTTTATGTTGTTCATTGTATCGTATACCTTTCTTGAGTCAGTTCTGGTTTTAAATTCGCCGAATTTATCAAGAACCTGATCTGTCTCCCATCTTTTGGGAGGGTTTGAAAAAAGAGTTTTTAAAAGATAATACTGATTAGTTGCATAAGCAATCTGGATCTTATTCTCGTCTATATAAAGCGCGGACTCTCTGCTGTTAAAACTGATTTTACGAGGCAAAGAAGAATTATTTCTTGAGAGGTTATTTATTATTTTTGATAAAAATATTCCCAAAATTATAAATAACGCTGTGCTAATAACTCCAAAAATAACAGCAAAGTTTCTCAAAAGCCCCAGCAGATCCCCTATCTCCCGGCCAACTACAATCACCCCCAATGTCTTCCCTTTATGAGTTAGGGGTTTTGTTTCTGTGAGAAAGTATTTGGCGTTAGTCTCGTCTCTAATTATTTGCAGGCCCTCCTCTTCAGACTGTTTTTTTACGTAGCTTGGGTCTATAACATTGGCAATTCTGGCAATATTATTTACGTTCGCGGTTTTTCGAAGAATTGTATTATATTTATCTACTATTACAAATGATATGTTGTAAGGCAAATTTCTCTCGTCAAGCGAAGATGTATCAATAGTGTCCCTTTCTACTTTGATTATTGAATGGATATATGACAGACTTTTCCTAAGCTCTTCATCCACCTGATCAAGCACCTCGTCCCTCGGATTAAAATATGAAACAGTCACAACTCCAACATTTTCTCCGCTGTCATTTTTAAGAGGCAGGCTTAAAATTCTTCTCCGCTGTCCGGTTATCGATTCTCTGGTCTGAGTCTCTTGATAATTAAGAAGCTCGGTAAAATCTGAAGAATCCAGAAAACCGTCAATTGGCGCTCTTCTGTCAAGCACGAATCCATCATTGGCGAGTATATACAAGGGATAGTTTCCTATAAGCTCAGGATCAGTATTGTATTTATCGATTTTCCAGGAATTGCCATCAAAGCTAATGTCCTCATTTATCCTTTGGATCTTTTCCATCAAGTCTTTTTCTATAAGAGTCACTGACAGTATAAGAAGTATTAGAGGAGCTGCAATAATTTGGACTACAAATACAATAAGAAGTGTAATTTTGGGTCTAATCAGCATAACTTATATATTACAACATAATTTCAATACTTCAAATCTCTTGGTAATAATTTAAAATGTGAATGGCTGTTCTGCCCCGCCTGAGAGTTTATTTCCTGACGAAGGAATATGAATTTTTAAGTTAGGGTTTGAAGCTTTGTAGTTTTTCAATCAGCCACATCCTGGCCAAGGCTGATAAATTAAGCCCTTTGCTTTTTGCAACTGCTTCAAGCCTGTCTTTTATATCTTTTTGAAGACGGACTACTACTGTTTCGTCTTTTTGCTTTTCTAGCTCCCAAACAATATCCACATCCTCAAGCTCATCCCAATACTCTCCCAAGTCATGCGTATCCCACCACTCTGCTTCCTCTTTGTAGGTCATTTTGTCAAAATCCGGAAATTTAAACTTTTTCTTTCTCATATACTTTTCTCCTTTCTTTATGTGTTCAAGATTGTACTCGTCCCAAATCAGTCTTTTAACTTTAATTCTTGTCATATTGTATTACATTTGTATTACATTGTCAATTTCTAGTGTTGGTTCGTGTTTGTCTTAATTTGTGTAAATTCGTGCTTTTTAAAATGTGAAGGCGTTTTCGGTACCGTCGTCAAGCCACTTCCTCTGCCGCATTGATCACTGGCAGATGGAGGGTTTAGTAGCTGAGGCTGTGAGGACTCCATCATTTGCCGTAACATATGTAACTCCACTCCCATCACTATCCCTCATAATCAAACAACCTTCGGCTATAGAAAGTCCGGGGGAAACAATAACATTCCCATCAGCACTTTCAGATATTTGTCCCGTGCCGAAGGGTCTTAAAAAATTAATTGACTGAAGGTCTACGTCGCCGTTTGCATCAAGCCTTATACCATCATCTGGGCCACCGTCAGCTGGAGCCGATAATATTGAGCCATTAACGTGCAATGTTACTGCTGGTGTTGAGGTACCAATTCCCAACCTAAAATTTGTAGTGTCCCAAAAGAGATTTGAATTGTCTTCTGTAAACACACCGCTAGAAATAAATGGGATGGAGCCGTTGGTGAAGGATGAGCCGCCGGTGCCGCCTCTTGAGATTGGTAAAATTCCGAGCCATTGAAGTGCATGAATTCCCGCAGAAGATATTATGCCCAAGTTGGTATCATTTGTAAATATTTGATCTTGATCGTTCTGGCCATTAAGAGTTTTAATTACAGCATAAGAAGATGTTGAAGATGTAACGAGAAGAAATAATGAAATAAATAACGCTGTTAGAAATTTTCCTGCCATAGCAAAATCAATAATAGACAGTCAGTAGGGAATGATCAATAGTCGAAAAGAAATCAAAGTATGGCAATTCAGAATGTAAAGGCGTTTTCGACTCCCCCACTGAACCACGCGCCGTGGCGGAGGAGCTGATCCAAAGTCGGCCCGGCAGGAGCCGTTATATCAACTGTAGGATGAGATGCTATGTTGGTTAATGTGCCAGCATCAGAAATCCTTGACTGTGTGGTGAAGGTATAAAGTTGGGCTGTTGAAGGGTTAGTAATGTCACCAGCAGGGTCCACAGCGGTACTTCCGTAGGTAACCGTAAAGGTTTCCGTATTAACCGCGTCCAGAATCCTCACATTTATATCCCATGGCCCTGAACCAGTGATTGAAAGGTTCCCGACTTTAAGAGGACCTATCAAAAGATCATCTACCCAAATTTTATCATTGTCTAAGCCGTCCGTTCCGGCATTAAAACAAAATGTCGTTACACTTGTTCTGGCAGCTGTCATGGTTCCCTTCATATAGGTCCAGGTATTAGCCACCAGTCCAGGGTCATTAAATTCCTGAATAGGACTAGCACAAGTATTCTGATTATCATAGGCCATCTGCAAATCCCCGGCAGTCGTTCCATCTTCTGAACGCACCCACGCCGCTATTTGAGTATATTCAGTCCAGTTTTCTGCTGTAAAATCGTACCCGAAACTATCTCCCGCGTCGGTTAAGGCGCTTGAGCTATTATCACAGCTTATGGAATTTGTACCTTCTTGCTTGATGGTTGAATCCAGAGTCAGGTCTGCCACTGTGTTACACATATCGCTATCGTCTTCGGTCCAGCCAGTCAGGGAATCGGCGTTAGCGATCACTCTGGCTGCCGTGGCATTGCTGTTCCCTACCGCAGTTGTATATCCAGTCGTAGTACCTGTAGAAGATTGGGGTGCCGTCCAGCCAGACGGAACAGTAATTGTAAATCCACCAGAATCCATAGTCTCTGTTGCCGTAAAGGTGAAAGTATATGTCTGATCTGCAGCGTTAGTTGTACCTGTTGTTGGGGAAACGGTATTTGTACCTGACCCGTCGGCGTCGGCTGCAATCATCCACTGCCTGGCCTCCTCAAAGGTCTTAAGATTATTTTCATAAAACTTCAATGCGCCTATTTTGTAAAATTCTGGACTTATGTTTGGTGCCCTATAAAAATATCCAAGAATTATTTTTTCTCCTTTTTTAAGAGATACGTCCCAAGAGATGAGCTTAAGCTGATTTGCTGGGTCTAGTGTGCTTGGAATACCCAAAAATGGAAGAGGGTCAATTTTACCGTAATAGCCGTTTTGCATATCAGGACTCGCTTCTTTAATGGAAAAATGGAGATGGGGCCCGGTTGAAAGACCTGTGTTTCCGGACAGCGCAATCACGTCTCTCCGCTTGACCTCGTCCCCAAGCCTAACTTTTGGTATACTCAAATGTCCGTAATAGCTTCTCCCCCATGAGTGCTCAATAACCACAGTTATTCCATAAGCGCCTTGTCCCGCAAGAACTATCTTCCCGTCATCAACAGCTGTAACAGGAGTTCCCTCAGGCAGGGAAAAATCGACTCCGTCGTGTCCTGCAAGATTAAATCTCGCATATAAATCCCGCTCAAGGGGGTCTCTTAAATGTTCTGAAAACTCCTGACTGATTGGAAATGGCCCTTCAAAAGGCATTCCCAAAACCGATGATGTTCCTAAAACCCCCTCCACAGCTGTCACTGATGACGTCTGCTCGATAAACGGATAGTCCGAGACTCCGGAAGATTTTACAGCAAAATTTCCAGGGACAACTTCTGTGATAGTTCCTGTGAAATCCTGATTCGCCGTTATGTGAAGATCAACCGGATATGAGTTAGGTGGGAAGATACGGGTGGCAGTTATTCTCTCAACATCAAAAGGAACGGAATCGCGCGCTTCAAAAGAATCCGTGATTGTGTATGAACCGTTTTTTGTCTCCCCAGTGAGCGTAATATTGTATAAACCCACCCCTCCTACTTCATATGAGGTTTCGTAATCCGGCTTGACTGTTACTTCAAATTTAAAACATTCAGGATTAACTATTATTGTACCGTCGTCTGTTGAAAGGACTGTTATTTCGGATTTCGGATTCTCGCCTCGCTGGAGCTCTGGCGAAGCGGGTCGGATTTCGAGTTTAACCCTGGCATCACATACCACCTGGCCTCCCTCATCCAAAACTCCAATGCCGATTTTTGCAGTCTCACGGGGCAGACCCTCCTTCGCTAAAGCTTCGGCGGACAAGTAAATTGATTTATTTGTGTTGATTGCGAGGACTCCCCACGTAAAATCCTGCTCAAGTGACTGACCGTCCGACGTTGTCACCTGAATCGTATATTTGCCGGGTCTAAAATGAGGAGGGGGTTTAACAGTGACTGTTTTTCGCGCGCCTTCGTTGACTGTGAAAACTTCAAGATCAACCGTCTCACCGTCTGAATTCTCAACAGTTGTGTCAATTGTTATATTCTCAGCGTTGTCAACAATTACTTTTACCTTTTCATTTCCTCTGAAGCTTTTTTTGTTGAGTAACCGTATTATTGATGTGGAATTTAACTGAGCAGACTGCTGACTCTCGGAATCTGAAAAAGCAGGAGAAGAAGAAGCATTCTCTTCATCATCCGAAGTCAAATTGGGCATTGATTTTAGAACATCAGCTTGCGATGGGGTCGGTGTCGGAGATAAAGGTGTGCTGGTTTGGGCCAGAACAGAGGCCGGGCCATCAAGAACTAAAATCAGGGCAAACACAGCTAAAGCAAACTTCTTAAGACTCCTGCTTGTTGGTGTTTGGCTGAGAAAACCCCCAATCCCCCCAACTAACATTACTTTAATATATCTTAATATATTGTAATATGTAGTAACAACTCTTTTCATAATATTATTGAATCATGAATCAAGACTTATACCATAGTTTTTAATTCTTAATTTTTAATTTCTAATCAAACATAAATTCAGTAATTTTTAATCATTTAGAGCTATAGGTCTATTAACTTTTTTCGAGGCTGTTGCCCTTGCAAAGAGTTGTAAAAAGTTGTAAAAATGTTTGTAAATTCTTAGGATTTCCATACTTTCCTTACATTCAGCGCTCTCTTTCCGCTTTTTTCCGCGCATTTCCTTTCTGCGTTCTTCCGCGTTGATGCACTTTGTGCATCATCAGAACTTCGCCAGGTAATTCAGCACTATATCCCCAATTCTTGTCTCATTAACTGTTCCCGAGGCTTTCATCTTAAGATAAATTACTGCTGTTTCCCCCGCAGCGTCCCAGTCAGGTGATGTGCCGTCATCAAGTTGTGTTGAGGTGAGATTAATTGTTGTCCAGGAGCTTGAGACATTATTTGTTGAGAAATAAACTGGAAGAGATGCACTATCTCCGGGATTGTAAATGTAAACATCCAAAGCATTTGTTGCCGAAACAGCTGATGCATTCTGATAAGCAATTGTCATTGTAGTTCCTGTTGTCCAGTCAGAAAAATCCTGAGGAAGCGTCACGCGCACTGCAACTGTGTAATCCTGAATTGCGGTTTCAGTTGATGACCATTGGTAATAAGTTCTAAAACTAGCCGAATGGGAAGCATCAGATGTCATAGAACCTGTTATGGTTGCGGAATTGGATGCTGTAAGAATCGCTCCTGCGAACTCAGGCGAGAGTGTTATTTTTTTCGTCGGTCGGCCGGCTCCTGAGTAAACAAGTCCTGCATCGGTTGAACCACCTGACTCAATTACAATTCCCTGATCCCAGCCGGTTCCAATTCGAAGGGCTATTTCAGACGCGCTTTCTCCCCCTGAAGTTAGATTTTCAATATTTATACCATATAGATTTGATGAGGCATTGGTGTTATTTGAAGTTATCAAAACATTTAGTCCTGCATTAGTTATTGCGCCTGATCCGGCGTTGGTAAAGTCAATTGAAAGTCCGTCAACCGCCGTTGTAGATGTGCCAAATCCGGTATTGGTTATTGCCGCCATGTCAACTCCGGGTGCGGCGCCAAATGTCACCTGAAGATTGGTATCCGCATCGCCAGAAATCACCACGTCCCCTGTTCCGTTTGCTGTAATAGTAAGGTTATCATCAGATTCTGTCGTAAGAGTTGATGCCCCTCCGTTTCCAAAGAAAACATTTCCTGCTGCTGCTCCAAGGTTCAGAGTAGTTGCTGCGCCACCAATACTAAGATTTGTTGCTGTGCTATCAAAAAGAACAAGTGTTGCTTGGTTAGTATTAATAGTTGATGCTCCATTAATTGCCACTGTTGCTGATGTTGTTATGGTATCCAAGGACGATGCTGTAATGGCGTTTCCTCCAGCAAGGGTTAGATCTCCGTCATTTGCTATGGTAAATCTTGTTGTTCCTGATGCACTAGCTGTTAGGATATCCTGGCTTTCAATCTGGTCAAAGATAGCCAGAGCTTTTCCTGTGGCTCCCCATGCGAGGGGACGAGTGACAGTTAATTGTGGACTAAGTGTGGTTGTCGTACCAATTCCAAATCTTCCAGAGGAATCAATTCTTGAACGCTCAGTAACACTACCTGTATCATCAGCTGTTGTCATGAATCTTATTCTTCCGGGCATATCATTTGTTCCGGGTGTTCCGTCTACTTCAAAACTTAACCTTGCGGCAGCTAAATAATCAGAACCGTCAAACCCATAAGCATTGAACTGGAATAATCTATCTCCGCTCTGAACGGCAGTTCTTGCTGCGTTCAATCCTCCCCTTGCTCTATAACCTGAAAATACCGAGCTATCCGTACCGGCATCGCCTGCGGTTTCAATACTTATTGAGGTGGCTCCGGCTCCAAATCTGGCTAGATGAATCAAATGTTCTGTAGTACCTGTAAGGTTTGTCCCGGGGCTGGTTGTTCCTATTCCTAACATTCCTCCTAATTGGCTTGCTCCACTAGTCTGAGAGAAAATAATCATATTTCCCGCAACTGTTGCAGTAGGAGTTCCTGAATTTAGATTTAGAACTGCAAATTTAGCACTTGCTGTTGATTGTGCACCTACTAGAAGATCAACTGTACTATTATTAGGAGT
>CAZFNO010000033.1:0-9262 GCA_964520695.1 uncultured Gammaproteobacteria bacterium
TATGATTATTTTACACTTTGAACATCTTTTTTTAACACTTGCCTGAACTTTCATTCGTCATGTCACGGCCTTTGGCCTTCGTTCGATTATAAATCGACCTTCAGCTTCTCGGCCGGCCTTTCCTCTTCAATCTCGCCTGCGGCGGATTGAGAAAAATAATTTTCTCTTGATTTTATTAAATTCACATTTTTACTATTTGTTATTTTCAATTTACTTTAATCTAAATGTTATTCTCCCTTTTGAGCCGTCATATGGTGTCATCTCGACTCTTACTCTGTCTCCGGGAAGAATCTTGATAAAATGCATTCTCATTTTCCCGGATAAATGGCAAATTATCACTTTTCCGCCGGGAATTTCTACCCTAAATAATGTGTTGGGCAATGACTCAAGTACTTTTCCTTCCGTTTCAAACGATCCTTTGTGCACCATAATAAAAATCCGAAGCTCGAAATCCGAAGCTCGAAACAAATACATTTCCGATTACGTTTCGAATTTCGATATTCGATATTCGAATTTGGCTTTTATTATATCAAAACAGCCTCAAAAGAGCAATAGTTTCAGAATACTCAGAGAGACTCAGATTAACCAGAAAATCGGAGAGTCGGAAAATCTGAAATCTGATACACTGATCATCCGAAATTCCGATTCGCCGAGTATTCCGAGTTTTCTGAATATAAATTACGCCGTAAGTATTATTGGCTCTTTATTTGTAATAGCAATCGTTCTTTCAAAAAGTCCGGATAAAGAGCCGTCTTTAGACACTATAGTCCACCCATCGCCTCTTATTACAACATCTGATTCTCCCATGTTATATATAGCTTCAACCGCTAGTGTCATTCCCGGAACAAGAAGAGGGGTTTTTTCTATATCTTTAGTCAAATAACCCGGGACCTCAGGCGCTTCGTGCAACTGCCTCCCAACACCATGTCCAATTAGCGCTCTAACAACCGAATATCCCCCTTCCTTCTCCACAATATCCTGAATTGATTTTGAGATGTGCCCAATTCTATTTCCCGCTACCGAAACTTTAATAGCCTCCTCAAGCGCTTTTCTCCCAGTTTCCAAAAACTTATCAACCTCATCTGAACTTTTAGTTTTTAGCTTTTTGCTTTGAGCGCAAACGCGAAGTGTTTCTGCCATATCCGTATTAAATCCCTTGTAGTAAACTCCGCAATCTATTCCTATAATATCTCCTTCCCTAAGAACTCTTTCTGTTGGTATACCATGAACAACAACTCTGTTGGTTGAAATGCAAGTTGCATACTTATATCCCTTCACCCTTTTAAAAGCAGGCTCAGCTCCCTTTTCCCTTATTAACCTGTCTGCCAATTTTTCAATATCAAACTCTGTTATTCCAGGCTTAATTGATCCAATCACTTCCCACAAAACTTCTGAGAGAATCTTTCCGCCCTCTTGCATAATTTTTACTTCCCGGGGAGTTTTAATACTGCTCATTTTGAAGATAATCTAAAAAATTTTCCAATTCTTTTTTGAAATTTTCTTTTGTTTCCTCGTTTTTTATTAGATAATCAGAAATAGCAATCGGTCCCCCTTTATTTGTGGCAACAACTTCATCGACATCTCTTTTTTTTGCCTCTTCCTTTGTAAAAGGCCTCTCTTTTCTTATTTCAAGTCTTTTATATCTAACTTCCGGGCTTGCGAAGATGCATAAAATGACAAAGCCTGGAATTTTCTTTTCCAGGTAAACATATTCTTCCCAGCTGTATAAACCATCCAAAACCAATTTTTTATTTTTTTTTAGACTTTCCAGTATTTTTGGTAGCATTTTTACTGCTATTGCTTCCATTCCCAGCTCTTCACGAAGTTTTTTTCTATATATTGCTGTGTTTTCGGATGTCCAAGGTAACCCCGCTTCCTCAACTGCGCCGTCTACCACTGATCCGAAACGAAGAACATCGTATCCTTTAGTTTTTAGAAACTCAGCGGCTTCGCTTTTTCCGGATCCTGTCATTCCTACTATTGCAATTACATTACTCATTGGGGTTATTTCTTTAAAGCTTTCAAAATTTCTTTGCTTATTTCTTCAATAGTTTTTTCACCGTCTATTTCAACAAGCATTCCTTTTTGTCTGTAATAATCAATAACTGGCTTTGTTACTTCGTGGAAAAGCTCAATTCTTTTTCTAAGCGCCGCAAGCGTTTCATCTTCTCTTTCGTCAGTTCTGTATGAAAGTCGCCAAAGAGCTTCTTTGTCCAAGACTTCAAGGTAAACCACATGATCAATGCCGTTTGCAAAGGCCTTAGCTTGGGCTATAGTTCTTGGGAATCCATCCATTATATATCCCTTATTATATTCAGGCCTTTTTAGATAATCTGTAACAATTTCAAGTGTTGTTTTATCAGGAACTAAGGCACCCGATACCATAACTTCTTTAAGATACCTTCCTATTTTGGTTTTTTCTTTTGCAAGATCACGGAAAATATGGCCTGTTGAAAGATAGGGAATTCCAAGCTTTTTTGAAAGAATATTTCCCTGAGTTGATTTACCGGCTCCCTGAATTCCAATTAAAATTATCTTCATCCCAAGTTTCTCCCTTTGATACCTTTGATACTTTTGATACTTTTGATACCCGTGATACTCTTCGTCATCTCTGGTATCCCTCGTAGTTTCTCATAACAAGTTGTGCTTCAATTGATTTAAGAGTCTCCAAAACTACAGAAACAACGATAAGGATACCAGTTCCTCCCAGAATTAGATTTTGAACGTCTGTAAAAATAAGTGCAATTGAGGGAAGAATCGCAATTGTGCCTAAGAATAGGGCTCCAAAAAGTGTTATTCTGACCAGAATATAATTTAGATATTTTGCTGTAGGAGTGCCCGGCTTAATTCCCGGGATAAATCCTCCATGCTTTTGGATTTCTTCCGAAATTTTCTTTGGATTAAAAACAACAGCAGTATAAAAAAATGCAAAAACAACAACTAATGAAAAATACGCGGCGTTATACAAAAGCCCGTTAGGATCAAACCAGATTGAAATAGTAGTTGCAATTTGGCTTAATTTTGCATTTGCTGAGCCGGAAAGTACACTTGCTATAAGAGAGGGAAGAAGAATAAGTGAAACGGCAAATATAATAGGTATTACGCCAGCCTGATTAAGGCGCAGGGGAAGATGGGTGGATTGTCCTCCATACAATTTATTTCCCCTTACTCTTTTAGCATAATAAACAGTAACCTGCCTTGTTGCTTCATTTACTACCACAATTGATGCTATGACTATAATTCCTAAGACTGCGAATGTAATTATGTTGGATAAATTCTGAGACGTTGTAGTTGTAACAGTTTGGCCAAAGAGAACAGGGAGCCTCACAACAATCCCTGAAAAAATAAGGATTGAAATGCCGTTTCCAACTCCTTTTTCAGTTACCAGCTCCCCCAGCCACACTAAAAGCATGGTGCCGGCGGTCATGGTAAGAATAAATGAAATAATCTCAATTGGATTTTGAATAGAAATAATACCCTGTGTTCGGAGGAGCGTAAACATACCAATAGCCTGAATCGCTGCTAGAGGCACTGTTAAATACCTCGTGTATTGATTAATTCTGCGTCTTCCGTCTTCTCCTTCTTTTTGCATAGCTTCAAGTTTTGGAAAAACCAAAGTTGACATCTGCATAATAATTGAAGCATTAATATAAGGATTAAGACCAAGCGCCATTACTGAGAAATTGGCCAAAGTTCCTCCGGAAAATATATCTAATAATCCAAGAAATTGATTTTGGGTAAAAAGACTTCGTAAGGCATCAACGTCAACTCCCGATACCGGGATGTGAGCAAAAATGCGAAATATTACAAGAATAACTGCTGTAAACAGAATTTTTCGCCTCACATCCGGCGCTTTAAAGCTGTTTTGAATCAGATTTAATATATGACTCATTTAATTAATTTTAGTTTTTGGAAAATTCTACCTTTCCTCCTGCTTTTTCAATTTTTTTTGCCGCACTTTTTGAAGTTGGGAGCTTAACAATTAATGATTGATTTAGCTGTCCTTCTCCCAATATTTTAACACCAAATCTTCTGGCATCATCTTCTTTTACTATTTTATACTTAATCAAACTTTCAAGATCTACTGATTGATTTTTAGGAAGATTATTTAAGTACTTAATATTAACAATTAGCATTTTATCAGAATATCTTTTGTTTCTCCCTTTTCCTCGAGTAAAGGGAAGTCTTTTAATAAGGGGAAGTGCTCCTCCTTCAAAAGATAGGGAAATTTTACCTCTCGCTTTTTGTCCTTTAGTGCCTCTTCCTGACGTTTTAACGCGCCCTGACCCATGACCCTGCCCCAATCTTCTTTTTTTAGTTTTTTTGATTTTAACCAATTTATCCAAGCTCATTTTATTTCCCCGCCGACGGTTTTGCCCCTCGATTCGCTCTGACGGGCCCTTTCCTGCTGAGTTTTGTATCTTTGTGACAAAAGTTTAAGCGCTTCAACTGTTGCATAAACATTGCTTGCTTGATTTTTTGTTCCCAAAACTTTTGATGAGATATTTTGAATTCCGGCAAGCGCTACAACGCTTCTTACCGCACCTCCAGCTATAATTCCCGAACCCGGAGGAGCCGGCTTAAGAAGCACTTTTGCGGCACCAAGTTTTATGTAAAATTCAAATGGAATAGTTCCGTTGATAATAGGTATTTCAACCAAATGTTTTTTTGCAAACGTTACACCTTTTTTAATTGCGGATGAAACATCGGGCGCTTTTCCAAGCCCTACACCAACCCTTCCTTTTCTGTCTCCTACAACTGCCAAAACCGAAAACCCAATTTTATTTCCTCCTTTTGTCTTTTTTGAAACCCTGCTGACCTTAACTATATTTTCATCAAAATCATCAGTTCTCTGATTTAAATCCCGAATAAATTCATTTGCCATTAGAATTTCAGACCTCCTTCCCTAAGACCTTCTGCAAAATTTTTAACTCTTCCATGATAAGAATAAGGACCTCTGTCAAATACAATTTCTATTATTTTTTTTGTTTTTAATTGTTTTGCCATAAAAAGTCCTAAGAGTTTTGCTTTTTCTGATTTTGTTCCTTTTGCATCTTTCAAATTTTTTTCAGAAACACCCAATAATGTTCTCTTTTTACTATCGTCTATAACTTGGGCCGAAATAAATTTATTGGATCTGAAAACAGAAATCCTGTGTAACTTCCTTTTTCCAAGAATCTTTATTCTGGTTCTTGTCTGTCTGTTCAATCTTTTTGATTTTGTTTTTTTCATTTTTTTCATATTATGCTCCGGGTGCACCTCCTACTGCTTTGGCTGCCTTACCAACTTTTCTTCTTATGTACTCTCCCATATATTTAATCCCTTTGCCTTTGTAGGGCTCGGGAGGCCTGACTCTTCTTATTTTTGACGCTGTATCACCTACAAGGCTTTTGTCAATTCCCTCTACCGTAATTATATTTTCCTCAACGGCAAAAGAAATACTTGGATCAGCCTCTATTTTTACAGGGTGTGAGTATCCAACCGAAAGTGTAAGAATATTTCCGCTTGCCTGGGCTCTATAACCTACTCCTGTTAATTCCAATTTTTTTGTAAATCCCTCAGATACCCCTTTTACCATATTAGCAATATTTGCTCTAACCAAACCTGAAAGAGCTTTTGCTGATGTAGTATCGTTATCCTGAGAAACATTTACTTTATTCTCGGTAATCTTGACCAAAACCCCGCTCGGAATTACAAAATTAAGATTCCCTTTTGGACCCTCAATCTTGATTTCATTATTGTTGAGACCCACCCTTACTCCTTCTTTAATTATTATTGGTTTTTTTGCAATCTTTGACATAATTTTTATTTATATTTATCTACCAAATCTCAAACAGGATTTCTCCGCCTATCCCTTTTTTCCTTGCTTCCTTTCCTGTCATAACTCCCTGGTTTGTAGTTAATACCACCAGATGTCTTCCCCTTCTCTCGATATCAGAAATTGTCTTTTTGCTCTTGTAAATTCTTAGAGACGGCTTTGAAACAATTTTGATATCCGAAAGCACGGGATTTCTTTTTTCATACGCAATTGTTGCCATAAGCGTTTTTTTCTCTCCGTTCATTATTTCTTTTATGTCTTTTAAGAATCCTTCATTTCTTAAAACTCTCCCAATTTCTTTATTAATATTTGAATAGGGAATTACAACTTCATGACGCCTTGCCATTGCCGCATTTTTAATTCTTATGAGAAAATCTGAAACAGGGTGATTCACTTGACACTCTACCAGCTGGCTTTTATTACGCCCGGTAATTCTCCTTTCATAGCAAGTTCTCTAAAACAAATCCTGCAAATTCCAAACTTTCTCATGTAAGAACGGGATCTTCCGCAAATATTGCAGATGTTTTTTTGGCGAACAGAATATTTTTGTTTTTTTTGAAATTTAACTATATTTGATTTTTTAGCCACGGCGTCAAAACTCGACTCTAGCGTTTCGTCCTCTCCGCCAGCTGGCGGATCGGACTTTAACTATTTCGAGTCGGTTTCTCCTTTCAAAAATCTTCGATTTTTGGTAATTCTTAATTCGTAATTCATAATTCTTAATTCTTAATTCTTTTGGAACGGCATTCCAAGTACTCTTAAAAGCGCTTCTGCTTCTTTACTGTTCTTTGCCGTTGTAACAATTGTTACTTCAAGACTTTGATTTTTGGAGAAAGTTGAGGGGTCTATTTCCGGAAAAACCAAAGCTTCTGAAAATCCAACTGAATAATTTCCTCTGCCATCAAAACTATTTAGCGAAACTCCTCTAAAATCTCTAAACCTTGGGAAAACTATTCCAACCAATTTTTCAAAAAAATCATACATTCTTTTGCCTCTTAAAGTTACCATTGCACCAATTTTATCACCCTCACGAAGTTTAAAGCTTGCAATCGATTTCCTGGCAGAAGTTAATTTTGGCTTTTGACCGGTAATTTGGGTTAGCATCTCTTGGGTATTATCTATATTTTTTTTATCTACAAGTGCGTCTTTTATCCCTGTATTTACCACTATCTTAGAGAGCCTTGGAATTGCCAAATCATTTTTAATTGACAAATCCTTCTTAAGGCTTTTTGATAACTCCTGATTAAATTTTGTCATTAGACTGCTCATATTCTATATTGTCTTTTTGCATTTTCTGCAAATTCTTATTTTTTCTTTATTTTCAAATTTATATCCTATTCTTGTTTTTTTATGACAGTTTGGGCAAATAAAAGAGACGTTTGAGGAAGGCAAAGGCTTTGTAACCTCTATTATTTCAGACTTCCTGTTCTGAACTCTTGATTTATAATGTCTTTTGTAAAGATTTACACCCGGGATCAATACCGAATTTGATTTTGTAAAAATTTTTTCAATCTTCCCTTTTTTTCCTTTATCTTTACCCTTAACTATAATTACTTCATCATTTCTTTTAAGCTTCATAGTATCCTAATCCTTCCGAATGATTTGTCCGAATTTATTCGAATATTAGGATTTATTCGAACTAATAATTATAATTCGGATACATTCGCATTACAATACCTCTATTGCCATACTTGATATCTTCATATATCCCCTGTCTCTTATTTCTCTGGCAATAGGACCGAAAATTCTTGTTCCAATAGGGTTTTTGTCTTTTGGGTTATCAATGAGAACCGCTGCGTTATCGGAAAATTTAATATATGATCCGTCAGGTCTTTTGTATTCTTTTCTCACTCTTACAAGAACTGCTTTTACGATATCGCTTTCTTTAACTTGCCCCGTTGGACTTGCTTCTTTTACTACGCAATTCAAAACGTCTCCTAGTCTTCCGAATTTTCTCCTAGATCCCCCCATAGCTTGGATTACCATTAACTTTTTTGCTCCGCTATTATCTGCAACTTTTAGAATACTTCTGTGCTGTACCATATATTTAAATTTTCTAAATCCTAATTTCTAATATCTAAACAAATTCCAATTTACCAATGACCAAATTTAGGTCAATTAGGTTAATTAGAAATTAGGTTAATTTTTCTTCTCCTTTCTCTTTTTTATCTTACTCGTTACTATTTTATTAATTACTTTCTTTTTGTTTTTTGATAATTCTGTTTTCTTGTGAGACTTCACTTGCCTTGTCTTTTTATTTTTATCTTCTTCTGAAGCCACTACTTCACTAATCCTGAAGTGCTTATCTTTTGAAATTGGTCTTCCTTCTGCAATTTTTACCCTTTCTCCCAGAGCAACGTTTTGCCCTGCAATATCAGCTTTAAACTTTTTGCTTCTTTTTATAAGTTTTTTATACAGCGGGTGAGGAGTTTTTGAATAAACCTCAACTATTGCTGTTTTTTCACTTATTGACACAATTTTCCCTTCCATTATTTTCATAATTAATTTTTAAGAAACTCCTTTCTTTCCCTTTCTATCTAATGGTTCTGCAAGTTCCTTTTCTCTGATAAGAGTTAGAATTCTTGCAATTTGTTTTCTCGTTAGAAATATATTTCTTGTATTTTTGAGTCTGTTTTGCTGTCTTTCCAAATCAAGCTTAAATAAATTTTCCCTTTTTGTTTTAAGAACTTCCAATAGCTCTTCTCTTGTTTTTGTTGAAAATTCTTTTAAATCTTTTTTCATATTTTTATATCGTTTACCTGCCTTAACTTTCTCTTTCTACTATTCTTGTCTTAATGCCTAATTTATGAGATGCGAGTCTTAATGCCTCAAAGGCGGTTTCCTTTGTTACTCCAGCCATTTCAAAAAGCATTCTGCCCGGTTTAACCGGCGCAACAAATTCCTCAACTTCTCCTTTTCCTCCTCCCATCCTTACTTCGGGTGGTTTTTTAGTAATAGGCTTGTCCGGAAATATTCTTATCCAAACTCTTCCTCCCCGCTGAGTGTAATGGGTGATAGCGCGTCTTGCTGATTCGATTTGACGAGCGCTTACCCATCCCATGCCTTCGGAGATTAATCCAAATTCCCCAAAGGAGACTCTTGTACCGGCTGATGCGACTCCTCTGAGTTTTCCTCTTTGTTGCTTTCTGTATTTTGCTCTTTTTGGTGTCAGCATATACTCACTCCGTTCGTAATACTACCAATAAATACCAATTTCCAATTAAGCGAGGGGTGGTGCGAGTAGAAGGGATCCCGACAGCGCGCAGCCAAGTGAATCGTTGTCGAGCACTGGCGGGAGGGAGAACGAGCGACAGGACCCCGAGCGAGCTGGCGACCTCAGCGCTTATACCATTTAATATTTTTTTAAAACATTTATTCATAACTATTCCTCTTTCCTGTTTATCCAAACTTTTACACCAATGTATCCTTTTTTAGTCAGAGACG
>CAZFNO010000034.1:0-3388 GCA_964520695.1 uncultured Gammaproteobacteria bacterium
CAGGAAGTTTTTCATTCCCCGCTAAATCAATTCAGTCATGGAGCAAAGACAAATTTATATTCAGACATTTCAAAAATTCTAAAAAATTACACAGGGTTTTTTGCACCAACTTTTAGAGGTTATGATATTGAAGAGAAGGTTGATTTTGAGCTGTCTTTTGGCCAGGCGACTTTTGTTAAAAAATCGCTAAATCTTTTGTCGGAAGAAACATTTTTTGTATACGGCAGATTTGATCATACGCCGCCATTAAAGCAAGAGGAATTCAAACACTTGTTGGATTTGCCGCGAAATATGCATTGTGTAAAGCTCAAAATTAAAGGGAAGCCGGTTTTGATAGGAAACCTCCATGGATATTGGAATCCTGACATTCCTGCGTCAAAAAAAGATACGCCGGAAAGACTAGAGCAATCAAAGAAAATAAAAAAAGTGTTTGACAGTTTCAAAGGCCCAAAAATTCTTTGCGGAGATTTTAATTTGGAACCTAATATAAAAAGTATGAAAATCCTGGAGAGCGGGATGCGAAACCTTATTAAGGATTTTGGAGTTACAAGTACCAGAAGTAAGTATTACAGACACTATGAAAGGAATGAAAGATATGCAGATTATATCTTGGTCTCAAATGATGTTATTGTTAATAAATTTGAAGTTATTGAAAATGGAGTTTCTGATCACCTGCCTCTAGTTTTAGATTTTTCTATCTAATTTATGCATCTACCTTCCCACATGACAAGTGGGAATTCAAAAATGAACAAAACTCTAATACTTCGAAGTATTAGAGTTTTGTATGAAATTTCGGAGGGGGCAGGAGTCGTGTTTGCAGCGGGCAGTACAATATTCTCTTCCGTAATCTATCATTCTATACGTAAATTCTCCCCATTCGGACTTTGGTAAAAGCTCCATTAAATCGCGTTCGATTTTATCGGGATTTGATTGTTTGCTTAGCCCGAAAATACGGGATAATCGTTTGACGTGGGTGTCCACTGCTATTCCTTCACTTTTTCCATAAATATTATAAAGCAGAACATTTGCTGTTTTTCGCCCAACCCCGGGAAGTTTGATAAGCTCGCTCATTGAATCGGGAAGTCTGCCGTTATATTTTTTGTCAATTATTTCAAGCGCGGCTTTAATATTTTTTGCTTTCCCTCTGTAAAGGCCAATCCGCTTAATATCACGTTCAAACTCGGGTAAGGGAGTCTTTAAGTAATCCTTTAAAGTTTTGTATTTTTTGAATAGATCCTCGGTTACTACATTGACTTGTTTGTCTGTGGTTTGTGCGGATAAAACCACTGCAACAAAAAGCTCAATTGGTGTTTTGTAATTTAGAACAATCTTAGCATTTGGAAATAATTTCTTAAGCTCAGCGTTTATTTTTTCTGCCTTATTTGTATTTGTCACAGATTATGTTTTAGGATTTTGTTTGGGCGCTTGCGGAGTTTTTTCTATATTTTCAATTTTTCTTGAAATTAAAGTTACTGCATCTTTAATTTCATTAAGGTCCTGTTGAATGTCCTGGACTTCTTCTTCAAGCTCTTCCTGTTCTTTTTCTTCTTCAAGCTCTTCCTGTTCTTCCTCAAGATCCCTATATGTATCAACTAAGGCCTGTCTGTTTTGATTTATCATAATAAAAGTTGCCAGAAAAATTGCTTCAAGTGAGACTATCATTGTAAGAAGTCCAAAGGGGAAAGGGTCAAAGGCCGGCACAAAATCTGCAAAAATATCAGTCATGTTTATTATTATCCAGAGGCCAAACCATACAACGTGAATATAAACAAAAGTTACAGATCCTGCCCAATTGCTTACAAACTCAGCGGTTTTGCCCTCAGCAGAATGTATCCTTTTTAGTACCTGTTCGGGCTTTGCTCCTTTGGGAATTCCGAGCGGAAGAACTTTTTCACGGGTGTGGTTTCTTTTATTCATACCCAATAATTTTACCCCGCAAAACTATTGTTTAGCAACCCCCACTGTGCGGCATTTCGAGTCTACCCGGGGTCCTGTCATTTGGAAGAAAGCCGCATCTGCTCGAGACGCTAGCCTATCTTTGTGGAGAAACCATGACTTCCTTCCCGCTTCACTTAATGAAATTCGGCACCAAACTTTGTTTTAACTTAAATTATTAATAAGCCGAATTTCAATCCTCTCGCAGATGGACTATCTTCCAATGCCACCCCTTGCTTTTCCTTACCTTCCGTTAGTAGTGTGGCTCAAAGAGCGTTTTGTGCGGGGTCTGCGGCCTGAAGTGAAATTTTCTACTTCAGGCCTTGACATCTAGCAGAAGCTGTGATAGATTGCTAATTAAATATATGGAAAAAGCAGTACCCATAATTCCCATAAGAGACGGAATTATATTTCCAAATACAGATTCGGTGCTTACATTCGGTCGGCCCAAAAGCCTCGCTGCACTAGAAATATCATTTTCCCAGGAAAGAGTTGTTTGTTTTGTTCTTCAGAAGAGTTCAAGGATTAATGACCCAAGCCCCTCGGACATTTACAGAGTCGGAACCCTGTGCCGAATTGAGCGGATGATAAAAACAGAAGGGGAGATAAATGCCCAGGTTAAAGGAATTTCCCGGGTAAAAATAAATGCTTTTCATGAAAATCAAAACTTTCTTATAGGCCACGTCGAAGAATTAAAAGAAACCGCAGAGGATACCCCCGAGATTAAAGCGTTTTGCAACCACATTATAAATGAATTCAGGCGTGCCATGAATCTGGGAAAATCAACGGATTTTTTTGTTTTTATGAACATAATGTCTCCCGATAATCCTCCTTCACAGCTTTCGGATTTAATCGCCTCAGTTTTGGATCTAAAGCCCTCACAAAAACAAGAACTTTTAGAGATAACTAATGTCAAAACAAGGCTTGAAAAAGTAGCAGACCTTCTTGCAAAAGAAATTAAAGTTCTGGAACTTGAGAAAAAAATTGAATCAAAGACAAAAGAAAGATTTGAAAAAGGTGCCAGAGAGGTAATGCTTCGAGAGCGTCTTAAAACAATTGAAAAAGAGCTTGGGGAATCTGAAGAAGATAATGAAATAAAAGAACTTTTGACAAAAATAAAAGAAACCGGAATGCCCCAAGATATAGAAGAAAAGGCAAAAAAAGAGGTAAGAAAGCTGTCGCAAATGGCTCAGTTTAATCCTGAAGCAGGATATATCAGAAATTATCTTGACTGGCTGATAGACCTTCCCTGGAGTAGGGAAAGCAAAACTGATCTTGATATTAAAAATGCTGAGAAAATACTCCATCAGGAGCATTTTGGCCTCAAAGACGCTAAAGAAAGAATTATAGAATACCTGGCAGTTCAAAAACTTGCGGGAAAAATGAAAGGTCCGATTCTTTGTTTTGTGGGCCCTCCGGGAGTTGGAAAAACTTCAATTGGAAGATCAATTGC
>CAZFNO010000034.1:3488-7956 GCA_964520695.1 uncultured Gammaproteobacteria bacterium
TCATTCTCCGATCATTATTTGGAAGTCCCGTTTGATCTTTCAAGTGTTATGTTTATTACAACAGCAAATGTGCTTTATACCATACCTCCGGCGCTGCGAGACAGGCTTGAGGTTATTAATTTTGCAGGTTACACGCACGATGAGAAATTTAGAATTGCAAAAGACTTTCTTGTTAAAAAACAAATGGAAAACCACGGGCTATCCGATAAGGAAATTGAAATAACTGACGGTGGCCTTAAATTTATTATAGAGCACTATACAAAAGAAGCAGGAGTCAGGAATTTGGAGCGCCAAATTGCAAGTTTGCTTCGTAAAGTTGCCAAAAATGTTGCTGAAGGGAAAAAGAAAAAGATGGAAATAACTTCCAAAAATGTTCCAAAATTCTTAGGGCCAATTAAGATGCGCTCAACAATAATTGAGAAAAAGGATGAAGTGGGCATGGCAACGGGTCTGGCGTGGACTGAGGCAGGAGGGGACATATTGTTTATTGAAGTAGCCCTTATGCCGGGAAGAGGAAGTTTGCTTTTAACAGGACAGCTTGGAGATGTTATGAAAGAGTCGTGTCAGGCTGCCATGAGCTATGTTAGAGCGCGGGGCATGGAGTTTGGACTGACAAAGAAATTTTTCCAAAAAATTGATGTACACGTGCATGTGCCTGAAGGAGCAGTTCCCAAAGACGGTCCCTCAGCAGGAATTCCAATCACAGCAGCTATAATATCAGCCTTAACGAGAATTCCGGTTAAACGCACCGTTGGTGCGACAGGGGAGGTAACGCTGAGGGGAAGAGTTTTGGAAATTGGCGGGGTTAAGGAAAAAGTAATTGCAGCGCACAGAGCTGGGCTTAAAACCATAATTCTTCCCAAAGAGAACAAAAAAGACTTAATTGATGTACCAAAAGAAGTAACCCGGGATTTGAATTTCAAATTTGTAACGCACATGGACGAAGTTTTGGATATCGCCCTGACACGCCAAATCTCAAAAGAGATTACATCTGAGCGCCCCGTACTTCACGCAACGTCTCCGTATCAAGCAGACTAAATACGTCTCATGTCAAACGCAGCTTCGCAAACGCTACTTTTATGTTTTCACGTTCGAATTTGGTATTGCTTGACTTACTGATAATTTCCCAACTAAACTCTTAGAATATGAGTTTGGTAAAAGCCATTAGGAAACACCCTTTGTCCGCTGCCTCAATTATTATATTGCCAGCTCTTTTTCTTTTGATACTCTCATTTTACCTTAACAGATTGGGTGCTTTTGGATGTTTTGATGATTGTTTTAATTTTGTTCGAGGGTTTTTTGTCCTACAGGATAAAAAGCTTTATTCGGAAGTTTTCAGTAACCATATGCCCTTCATTGCTTATATTAGTGCAATTATTCAAAAATTAACATCTCCTGGGGATATCTACCAGCTATTGTTATTTCACAAATTATTTTTGCTGACAGTTTCCTTTTTTTCTTGGATAATCCTTATTTTCAGATTTAGATGGGCAGGATTATTTTTTGTCTTATTCTATGAACCATTTAAGCTATACCTTTTCGGGGACAGGTTTTTGGCCGAAGGAATAATTATTTATCCAATTGTATATTTGGCGGGCCTAGTTTTTACTAAATTTAAAAACAAAACAATACACAAATGGGAATATATATTTTCTGCAGTTCTTGCCTGGTTTGTGTTATTTATGAGAGAGCCTTACATCCCACTGACACTTTTTTTATTTGGTCTAATATTGTGGAATAAAAAAGAACTAAAAATTAAAGTTCAATCATTTTTATTGTTTTTATTTTTAATCTTTGCTTTTTTGCTTACCCAACCTATAAATGATTTTATTCTAAATACATTTACGCTTAATAAATCAAGGGCTGTATCGGAATTATCCCAGCAGGGGCTTTTGGATACAGGATTTTTTAAAATCTTTTTCTATCCCATTTTAGTGTTTTTTACAGGAGAGCAGAATATTATGCGTTTTATTCTTGTTTCTCTAAATCTTGTGTTTGTTGTTGCTTTTGTTCGCCTAATAATGAGAGGAGAAAAACTTCCGGCATTTATTATCTTTCTTGTTTTGGGACTTGCAAACATTAGATATGTCGAGCCGGGTACAATGTTTTACACTTCCTACCATATGCTCATCTGGTTTGGTCTTCTTGTGATGTTTACCGGACTTATGTTTGTATATTCAAAAGATAAAGTGCTTAAAAAAATTTTAACAATTTTTTTGGGAGCTTCTTTTGTTGTTGCTTTTATTTCACCTCAAAATGTTTTATGGGAAAGAGTGAACACGGTAAGAGAGGTAAATGATGGTTATGCTAATGATACAATTCACGGTCTGGTTATCAAGAATTTAGCAAGAGATGGCTCAACCCTTTTTGTGGATGGAGGGGATGATCTAATTTATTTTGTAGCAGAGGTTGATTCATCCTATCGTTATTCCTGGTATACGTCTCTCATGCCATACTACAAACCGTTTGCAGATGAAAGAGAAAAAATGTTTACAAGTAACCCGCCTGACTTTTATTTTGGAAACTGCAGAAACGGATATTATCTTCCCGATAATGTTAAGGGGAAATATGTCAACCTTAAAAATAATGGGAGAAAAAGCTGTTTGTATATAAAAAATGAACTAATCAAAAAAATACCTGAATCTTCATGGGATAAGGCGAAATCTTTAGGATACGGCCTCGAATAAAAAGGCTAAACTTGACCGATTTTAATAAAAAAACTAAAATCATTAGATGGGGAAATATACCGGTATCCTCAAAAAACACCCACTTTTTATAGCCTCGATCCTAATTCTTACCTCATTGTTTTTTATAGTCCTTACGTATTACCTCAATAGGCTTGGGGCATTCGGCTGTTTTGATGACTGTAATAATTTCATGCGAGGATATTTTTTCCTTCAGGGAAGAGAGATGTTTTCAGAGATTTTCTCAGGCCACATGCCTCTGATGAATTATATTAGTGCATTTATTCAAAAAATCACTAACCCAGAATCTATTTACCAACTGCTTTTATACCATACGCTTTTTTTGTTTGGAATCTCTGTTTTATCAAGCATATTTCTAATCGCACGATTCAAATGGGCAGGAATTTTGTTTGTAATTTTTTATGAAGGATTTAACATTTATCTTTTTGGTGATAGATTTTTGGCTGAGGGGATTATAGTTTATCCTCTGGCCTATATGGCGGGTTTGGTTTGGCTCAAGTTTCAAAACGGAACTATTTACAAATGGGAATATTTTCTCTCTGCTTTTATAACCTGGTTTGTAATATATATAAGAGAACCCTACATTCCTCTGGTTTTGTTTTTGTACGGTTTGATTCTATGGAACAGGAAAGCGGTCAAAATAAAAATTCTATCTTTTATTTTATTCGCTGTTTTAAGTATTGCTTTTCTTTTAGCTCATCCAGTAAATGATTTTATTCTTCAGGTTTATACAATTAATAAAATCAACATCTCATCAGAGGTTGGGCAGAAGGGACTTTTGGGAGTGGGCACTCTTAAGATTTTTTTCTATCCCATTTTAGTGTTTTTTACAGGAGAGCAGAATATTATGCGTTTTGTCCTGGTTTCTTTAAATCTTGTGTTTGTAGCTTTTTTTGTTCGTCTAATAATGAACGGAGAAAAACTTTTGGCATTTATTATTTTTCTTGTTTTGGGACTTGCAAATATTCGCTACGTTGATCCGGGTACAATGTTTTACACTTCCTACCATATGCTCATCTGGTTTGGACTTCTTGTAATGTTTACTGCACTTATGCTGATTTACTCAAAAGATAAGGTGCTTAAAAAAATTTTAGCAATATTTTTGGGAGCTTCTTTTGTGATTGCATTTGTTTCACCCCAAAATATTTTATGGGAAAGACTGGATACAGACCAGGAAATTCATGACGGATATGCCAATTACTCAATAAACGGCAGGATTATTCAAATTCTATCAAATCCAGATTCTACGCTTTTTGTTGACGGAGGTGATGATCTGATTTACTGGAGAGCAGGTCTTAAGCCCGCATATAAGTACTCATGGTATACATCTCTTATGCCTTATCACAAGCCCTTTGTTGATGCCAGGATTGAGATGTTTGGGCAGTATCCTCCTGATTTCTATTACGGTAACTGCAGGGAGAATTATTTTCTGCCAAGTTTTATAGCTGATGATTACATAAATATAAAAAAAGACGGTAAAAAAAGCTGCCTTTATATTAAAAAAGATCGGATATCCAAAGTTTCGAAAGACGCATGGGATGAGGCTAA
Source organism: uncultured Gammaproteobacteria bacterium (assembly GCA_964520695.1). Classification (GTDB taxonomy): domain Bacteria; phylum Patescibacteriota; class Microgenomatia; order Levybacterales; family UBA12049; genus 2-01-FULL-39-10-A. Next base: position 7,742 of record CAZFNO010000034.1, read on the forward strand.
CTCACTCGGATTTGGGCTTGAATAATTTTAAATCTTGACATTTAAGTTTAGATATGACAAAAATATATTATGGCAAAGAAAAAAGTTAGAAGAGCATCGTCAAGAAGTAACAACTGGGCCGGATTTACTCCTTTTCAGCTTATTGTAATCTTCTCGGTCTTTATAATCTTCGCAATCTTCTACCTTCTCTAGTTTGAAATTAGAAACTGTACCCC
>CAZFNO010000035.1:0-7879 GCA_964520695.1 uncultured Gammaproteobacteria bacterium
AAAAATAGTCAACTGGAGGCTTGATATATTAGCGTTAATTTCTTTTTAGATATAACAAAGTAAACTCAAGTATTGGTTCGTAAAACGGCCGTTTTCTGCAGATTTCCTTAAGCTTTTCTATTTCTTCCCGACTAGGAATAAGAGACTTCGTAGTTGAGGGGTACATAATCGAGTTTTGGTCCAAGCTATGTCCTAAGCCCCGTGCATGACCCAGTTCATGAGCCATGGTGCGGATCAACTCATCCCTATCGTTATGGAAAAAAATCGCAATTCTATTGTTTTGAGGATCATATAGCCCCTCCTCAGGTTTTATCAACAAAGCGCTGTTAAGAGAGTCAACTGTTTGATTCAACTCATAAACCTGGGAATTGTATTGACTTGTTGAGAGATTTAGTCTCTTCGCAGTTTCGTTAAGGCGCGTCGCCTCATCACGAAGACTTTGCTGCTCAGAAGTTAGCTTATCATACTCTTCCTTTGGCGCCCCGCCCTGGCTGTTCCAGTATTCTACTTTTTTACCAAATTCACTAGACCTTCTATCAAAATCCGCAGAGCTATTTTTGTAAGCTGCTATTTCTTTATCAAGTGAACTTTTATCTGCTTCAAGTACAGTATCTAAACTATTTATTCTAGTACTTAAGAATTGTCTTCTATCATATATCATGTATATCTCAAGCTTTGCCTCTGGAGAGTATAGAAATAAATCTTTGCCAAAAGCGTTATTCCAGATGGAAGATGCTTCCAGTAGAGCGCTTTGGACCTCCTCGCTGCTCAGGTCAAACCGGCTGTCTATCCTTCCTATCCTGTAAGTAATAGGAGATTCGCACGCCGAAACAAAATAAAAGCGCCTTGTTCCTAAAAAGTCCGAAGGACTAAGAAAAGATAGAACTGCAAGGCCGACGAAAAACAACAGCGTCAGAAGAACTATACGCTTCATAGTCTAATTCTAAAAAAACTCAACTCACCTGACAAGAGGCATTAAGAATTAAATCCAAAAATCCGTACCTGAAAAAGGGGTTAATAATTGTGAAGAACTGCTATAATTGCCCCCAGTAAAATCTATAGAATAAGAAATAAAGGAATTCAGTATTTTGAATACTTCAATAATTTAAACTATTGAAGTAAGAGGTGAGGATGATCATTTCTGCTATAATTGCCCCATTGACAAATTGTACATAATTCTGTAATATCATTCTATGATACAAACTTTACCAGTAACTAAGGCAAGAGAAGAATTAACTAAAATTGTCGATAATGCAAAGAACCGGCTTGATGAGTACGTTATAACTGTAAATGGAATTCCTGCGGCAGTTATTATGTCTCACGCTGAATTTGAGTCCTGGAAAGAAACTACAGAAATTTTATCAGATCCTTCTTTAATGAAAGCAATCCGGGAAGGAGAAGGGGATATTAAAAAAGGAAGATATGTAACATGGGAAGAATTGAAAAAAGAGTTAAAGCTCGATGTATAAACTGCATATTTTCCCAAAAGCCAAACGGGAGTTAAAGAAAATTTCTATTCGACACCAAAAAGCTATTTTAGAAGCACTTAAAGATTTAGAAGAACATCCATTTATAGGAAAACCACTAACGCGAGAATTAACCGGAAAATTTTCATATAAAGTAGGTAGTTACAGGATTATCTACGCTGTTAGAAAAAAAGATAAAATTGTAGAAATTTTTACCGCTGGCCACAGAGCTACAGTTTATAAATAACCTCCTTTGCCCCTTCATAGCCTTGCGCGAAGTGGGGTGCTATAATTACCCCCAGTAAAATCTATAGAATAAGAAATAAAGGAATTCAGTATTTTGAATACTTCAATAATTTAAACTATTGAAGTAAGAGGTGAGGATGATCATTTCTGCTATAATTGCCCCATGAGTACCCCTCGTTCTGAACTCGGAATAACTTTAGGTCCTGACCAAACCGGTGTAAAACCACAAGAGTATCCATTCCCGCTTGATAAAGTAATCGCTGACCTAAGACTAGGTTTTAGGATTAGTGGACGGAGTCTACTGCCTGAAGCCGAAGAACACCAATTGATAGGCGGAATGGTGCAGTCTGTCACGAGATTTGGAGAAGATTTATTTACTCTTTATGCGCGCTGAGAATTTACCAATTTTTTTTGGAGGTGTCATTCATCCCACACAATATGAAGGTGGGATTCGAAGAAGAAAACAATTACAAAGCGGTGAAGGAACGGGTGGTTTAGAAGCTTGGATAATCGCTCAAGGATTTGGACGAGCATCATTAGATTTTGCTGTCGAAAACGATCATGGCGATGCAATAGATATTGGTGAATTTTCTAGAAGATATGTTTCATCAGGATTTGACAGATTAATGACAGAAGAGTTGATGAGAAGAATACGAGAGGATTTTGAACAACAATATGCAGCACATAAAGGAATCGGTATAGAATTTGCTTGGGTTTCAGAAGAAGATTCCCAATCACCTCTCTTTCCGCTTATAGCTGACAATCCACAGCCTTAAACTATTCTCTGCTATAATTTCCCTGTGGAAGAATTAGAGCTTACTTATCTACCAAAATATTTACCTCCGGAAATTTTGGATTCTCCTTCAAAAGATATTCTGGATATTTATATTCCTAAAACTTCTCACCATCCAACCCTTCGAATCCGCCGCGCAGGGAATAAGTGTGAGATTACAAAAAAGCAGCCTATTGTTAAGAGCGATGCATCTCATCAGCTTGAAACGACAATTCCGTTAACCCGAGAAGAATTTGCGGATCTTGCGAAAATCCCCGGAAAAAGAATTGTAAAAGTTAGGTTTTTCCTTAAAGAAAAAGGTATTTATTATCAAATAGATGTTTTCCAAGAAAAATTAAAAGGCTTGGTTTTAGTAGATATTGAATTTAATTCGCTTATTAAGAAGGAAAAGTTTATTCCGCCAAAATGGCTTCTTGCAAACGTAACTCAAGAGGAATTTATTGCAGGAGGTATGCTTTGCGGTAAGAGCTATGGCGATATTGAGGAAAAGTTAAAAGCTTTAGGTTATCATAGATTGAAATTATAGAATCAACTATACTTGGAGCCTCAGATTAATCAAATAACCTCTCTCCCAAGGCTGGATGAGTACCATAGTAATAATAATTTAGCTTCAATTAGCCTCAAGAAAATTTTACTTATATATCCTATAGCGGGGGAGAGGACGAAAATCCCATGTAGGGCAAAAAAACAGGCGAATTTATAAGGAAGAACTGTAGACAAGTTTAAAAATTGAATAAAAATTAGTCCAAAAAGTGTTAGAAGAAAAAGGTACTCCCCGGGAACCCCTGCCTCCGTGGCGTCGTAAAAGTATTATTATACGACATAATCACTTTATGCTTCCCACCGCTCATAAACCTTTAAAAACATTTAATGACACCAGTAAGAGGATAAGGAAAGCCACTGTGCTTCGATTTAAGGCACTGTTTATTTATTCCCTGAGTAAGTTCCTTACTTTACATGCTATCAAACTAAACATCCTCTTCTCTGTCGATAAAGTTTTCCACATAGAGCGCCGTTTAGCTTGTAAAATCAGTCTAAACGTCAAATTTTAGCTTCAGAAACTTTTGATTTAGACGTTCGTATTTTTTTCTTTCAGAGTTGCGTTTAGCCTGACTTTGCAGGGAAAACGATTGGTTTTGAGGCCGGGAATTTAGTGTAATACCTACATTTCCCGATATATAATTCTATACATACCTGCTCCGCCTTGAGCGCGGTCCAAACGAGTAAACCCAGGCTGTGAAAAGTGTCGCATAATCCCGTGAAATCTTCCGCTTGAGGCTAAAATTTGCATAAAAATATCCTATAATATTTTGCTTAATAACTATATCAAACCATATCACGCTGGTGGATATCATACTATATCTTTTGGCCTATACTACCCTCTCCTCTTCCCTACATTGTTAGGTATTAGAAATTAGATACTAGATATTAGTTTAATATAAAAAAAACCAAGCAAATACTTACTGTCAAGCTGATAATTTTTGTACATTTGATTGCTTACTCTGAGGCTCTTCCCTACTCAATCCTAAAAAACAACAAATATTTACTTTTTACTATTTGATATTTAATTTTCTTATGTCCATGAGGTAAATACCATAAGTACTATAAAAACAGCAAACGCCACCCATATATATTCCAGAAGAACTGCTTTGAATAGTCTTTTTTCAAACCAAAGATGAGAAAGGCCTAAAATTATATAGAAGAATCCGGTCATAAAAAGAGCAACGATTGTTGCACTTGAGGGCCAAAACCAAAGCAGAAAAGAAGTCTCAAGAACACAAACAGTAAGAAATGCACCCCATATAACCCCCTCTTTTAAATCTTTATCCAGTGAGTAATTCCAAATCGATTGAATTATCAAAGAAAAAGAGGCTGCTCCAATAAGTAAAAGTGTGAAAATAATATTAAGATGAAGCGAAAATATAATAACAATCAATATAAAAAAAGATATAAGAGTAGCTACAAAAGATACAGTTCTTGCTGATGACAAAAGCGCAATAGTCCTTATTGATGAAACTATAAAAATATTGTGTGAAAGATAAACTGAATATATGCCGATTGCATAAATAGTTGTGAGAATTAGAATCACAAGCAGCCTTTCCGGAAAAAGTAAATAAAAAAGGCCAAATGATAGTGTGAAAATAAATGGAAGTATAAAAAGTTGATAGGAAAAATTATTTTTTAAATCAGCTCTTAAAGCAAGATAAAGGATTCCGTCTGAAATAAAAGCCAGTAAAATAACTAGAAACAAACCTGATCCTCCTAAAAAACGTTCCGTCAGAAAAAGTCCGGTTGAAAGAAATAAAACACCTGCGACAAATTTCTGTCTTTTGGAAAGAATTTTCTTTTTAAGAAAAATTTTATCTATTGCTTTACTAAGAGTTGATAGCTGCATTTGTAAAAACATGCTGTACATCGTCCATCTCCTCCAGTTCCTGGATAAACTTTCTCAATTTTTCCATATCAACTAAACCAACTTGGGCTTTAGACACCGGTTTTCTAATTATATCGGATGAAATAACTTCAAATCCGCTATTCTCAAGACTTTTCCCAACCCTGTCAAGGCTTGAGATTTGGGTAAATATTAATACATTACCTTCATCTTGTTCTATATCCTCCGCTCCAAAATCTGCCGCTGTCAAAAAAATATCATCTAGTATTTTATCTTTTTTATCTAAAATTATCTCCCCAACTTGTTTGAAAAGATGAGCGGATGCCCCGGGAGAAGCAAAACGAATATTATACTTATTAAAAAGGCTTTTTACTTCAGAAGCTGTTCTGTTGGTATTATCGGTTGCTGCTTCAACAACAATCGATACGCCTCCCGGACCAAATCCCTCGTATATAACTTCGAAAACCTCCCCGCTCTCCTTACTTTTTGCGCGTTTTATTGCCCTCTCAATGTTTTCCTTAGGCATATTTGAAATACGCGCTTTTTCAACGGCAATTCTAAGCTTAGGATTCTGCGCTGGGTCATCTACTCCCCCTCCCTTTTTAACTGCAATCGTTATTGCATTTGCAATTTTTGTAAAAACTTTTCCGCGCGCAATATCTGCTGCGCCTTTCTGCCTTTTAATTGTTGACCATTTTGAATGACCTGACATAATAAAAATACTACCAATTTCAAATGCCAAATACTACAAATGCATCAATTGGATTATTGGTAGTATTGGTACTTATTGGTAGTATTGCCTATCTATTTTACCATTGATATATTGACTTTTGCAATTGGGGGTAGTAAAATTTTTGAATTCTACCCTCAATGAATCTCACTAAAAATCAAGCAATTCAGGCAACGTTATCGGGCAATTGGGAGTATGCAATAAAACTTAACAAAACATTAGTTAGTGAAAATCCAAATGATGTTGAAGCGCTAAATAGAATTGCCCTTGCATACACTGTTCTTGGTAAAATAAAAAATGCCAAGCAATATTATCAAAGAGTGCTTGATATTGATCCCCTTAACTCAATAGCTCTAAAAAATCTTAAAAAAATAAAAATGGATAATATGTCAAACGGCGATGAAAAAATAACAATTCAGGTTAATAATTTTTTCCTTGAAGAAACCGGAAAAACAAAAGTGGTTGAGCTTATAAATCTTGCACCCCCGGACGTACTCCTAACGCTTCGAACAGGGCAGCTCTTAGATATTTCTGCAAAAAGACTAAAAATATTTATTTCTCAGGGCAAAAAATATGTAGGAGTCTTGCCTGACGATATTGGTAAAAGGCTGATAAAATTTATAAAAGGAGGGAATAAATATGAGGCTTACGTTAAATCAGCAACCCACCAGACCGTCACAATTTTTATAAGAGAACTTAAGAAATCTGCAAAATTTAAAGACCAGCCTTCTTTTCTTCATATTGTAGAAAAAAAATTAAATTTCGGAAAAAAACAATTCAGTCAAGAAAAATAAAAATTCCAAAAAATATAACTCAAGAGTGATAAATCACTCTCCCCTTTTTTATTTCTTCTTTTGCTTCTTCTAACTCTTTTTTTTGGATTTCCTTCTTAAGGGAAATAAATGCCAAAGCAATAGAAATAACCGCAATAACAAATATAGCTAAAACAAAAATCATCGTATATTTAAGACTTCCTCTCCATCCTTTCCGATTACAATTATAACATCTGCTATTGAACTGCGTTCTCTTTTTAAAGGCATAATATTAAGTATTTTTGAAAGCCTCTCAACTGTATAATTTTTTTCTTTTCTGTACAAAAGAGTTGTTTTATTCTCTTCTTTTTGCGATGAATTTACAAGAACAACATTTGCCCCAAGATTTGTAAGATACGTAGCAAGTTTTCCTCCATATCCTGAAATATTAGATGAATTTGTGATCTGAATACTTATTTTTTCTTCAGCAAGTCTCGTATCTATAAATAATTCTGAGGATTGGGATTTGATCTTGTCTTCGTCTTTTGATAACACACTTTCCTGCGATATATTGTCCCGGTCAATACCGGAAGAGTAAAAAGTAAGCCTTAGTATATCGATAATTGTCAGATTTGTCTTAGAATTATTAATGCCAAAAAGAATTTTGGAAAAGGCAGTTTTTGGATCTCCCGGAGAATACAGGCGATTTTCTACATATGAATCAACAGGAATTAAATATTTTTTCGCTTCATTTTTTCCTAAAACACCTTTAATCAGAAGCCGGGATAGGGTTTTATCTCTTGGCGACACTGAAATAAAATCTGTTGTATTTTCCGAAACAATTGCAACCGTAAATCTGTTATGGCCGTCAAACCTGCTATTCCCTATTAGGTCTAACGTTTTAAAAACAAAGGAAACTAAAATTATGAAAAATAAAAATAAACCAAAATAAATAGCAAGATGCGTACTCTTGCTTTTCACATTTTTACGCTTTTTCATTTAGTATTCTTTTTTCTTTTTGGAGATTATTTCAGGCATTTGATATGCTGGCGCGTTTGACAAAACGCTTTTTATCTCTTTTGCTGAATCCTTTTTTTGTTTTTTCTTTTCTCCTTTATAAAATCCTCCGTAACCCGGCATAATATCACCTCTTTCAAACAATTTTCATTGAATATTTCAATTTTTAATTTTTAAACATTTGTATTTCATTTCAAATTTCGAACTAAAAATTTTAAATTATACTTATATCCTATCCAAAATCCGCTTAATTCTCAAGCTTTTTGAGTTTTTTCAGAAAATCGTTAAGTTCTTTTGGAAGAGGCACCTTAAATCGTACTCTCTCCCCTGTTTCGGGATCATTAAAAGATATTTCCTCAGCATGCAGAAAAATTCTTGGCAAAACTTTTCTATCCGCTCTTGCAGTTTTTCGGCCGGAATAAATGGGGTCTGAGAAAATTGGATGGCCAATGTGTTTTAGATGAACTCTTATTTGATGCGTTC
>CAZFNO010000036.1:0-7584 GCA_964520695.1 uncultured Gammaproteobacteria bacterium
GAGTTCCCACATGGAATGTGGGAAGGTAATATATCCGTATGTGTCTACTCAGAACAAACCTGGTGTGGGGCGGTATGTGGAATCTCTTTCCATAAATTACATATTGACAAAGGCATTTTAATGGTTTATCATTTGTACAAATATGCAAATGAGAATGAAAAGATTACAGAAAGAATTGGAAGACAATAAAAGGATTGAAGAGTGCGCCATGCAGTTTGGCGTAACAGGAGATAAAACAAGGCTTAAGATTTGTTATCTCCTTTGTCACCATTCAGAGCTTTCTGTTACAGAGATATCCGAAACAATCGGTTCTCCAATTTCTACTGTCTCCCACAGCCTGAACAAATTAAAAGAGGCAGGAGTTGTTTCAAATAGAAGAAGTGCAAAGACAGTTTACTATTCATTTAAAAAAAGCAATTTTGTAACAATGCTTAAAAAACAATTACTAACATGAAGGATAAATACTTGATATTAATTTTAGCTGCTGTCGTTTTGTTAATTGGCGGAGTAGCGCTTCTTATTGTAACAAACAATGATTCAGAAAACAGTCGGTTATCTTCATCAAATGACATTACTAGTGAATCTTCAAATATAAATGCAAAAACTTTGGAAGTTGGGCAAAAAGCTCCGGATTTTTCTGTAATAACAATTGATGGAATAGGTTTAACCCTTTCTGATTTTGATAATAAAATATTAGTATTAACCTCCGGTGCCGCATGGTGTCCAACGTGCATTATTGAAAATAAAAATTTTATGCCGGTACATGATGAAGTTAAAGACGATGGGATTGAGTTTATGACCGTAGATATTGATTCTTTGGATAGCGAAGAAGCGATTAAAGAATTTCAAAAACTCTATGCTCCTTGGCACAATGTACATGTCTCTCAAGGAAGAGAACTTATTAACGACTATGGTTTTTGGAGATTTGAGATCACTTATATTATTGATGGAGATGGGATAGTTCGTTTCAAAGATTTAGGCATAACAGAGACTGATACTTTAAGAGAGGAGTTAAATAAAATAATATGATTGACCCAGGATTATTAGTATTGGCAATCACAGCAGGATTTTTTGCATTTTTTACACCTTGTAGTGTTGCTTTGATTCCAGGATACGTTGGTTTTTTAGTAAAGCAAGACGCGGGAAATAGTGCGCTTCGTGGTATTAAGGTAGGACTAGTTTCAGCAGCAGGACTTTTAACTGTATTTATGGGACTGGGACTTTTAATAAGCATTTTTGGAAACTTCATAGCTCCATATACATTTTGGGTGGGAGTAATTTCCGGAGGCGGTTTGATAATTCTTGGATTATATCTATTATCAGGAAGGACCATATATTTACCAATTCATCAATCTGCAACTGAAGAAAAAGGCATAAAAGGATACTATCTATTTGGTTCTACCTATGGGCTGGCATCGCTTAGCTGTACTTTGCCTGTATTCTTACTTATAATGTCACAAGCACTACTCGTTGGCGGAGGAAAAAGCGGTCTTACTATTTTTCTAATTTACAGCTTAACAGCAGCAGCATTTATGGCAGTTGTTGCGTTTGGAGCGATTGTTTTTAAAGATATTGTCAATAGTTATCTTAAGAAATTATTGCCTATTATTGTTAAGACAAGTCCATTTTTAATTATTCTTGCAGGAGCATATATTATTTATTTTCAGCTAAAAGCTTTTTATTTTTAAATTGATATATTGACAAATAAAAGTGCATGATATATCATTTGCATAGATATGCAAATGAGAATAAAAAAATATGAAAAAATTTGACTTAATAATTATTGGAGGAGGAGCTGGAGGATTTGCAGCAGCAATTAAGGCAAATGAGCTAGGCAAAAGTGCAGTTATGATTAATCACGGACTTCCGCTCGGCGGAACATGCGTAAATGTTGGCTGTGTACCGTCAAAAACTCTTATTCACGCCGCAGAAACAGTTTATAACGCAAGAAAACGTAAAATTCCGGGAATTGAAATTGATGTAAAATCAGTTGACTTTCCCTCGGTTATTCAGCACGAATTAGATCTTGTTGATCAATTAAGGAAGGAGAAATACGAAAAGGTTATTCAAGGACTTGAGCATGTCAGTGTAGTTGAGGGCAGCGCTAAATTTGTTTCATCAACAGCTTTGGAAGTAAATGGAGAAAGGCATGAGGCACCAAAAACAATAATAGCAACCGGATCAACAGCAACCCCTCCGAGAATAGAAGGAATTGAAGAAACCGGATACATAACCCATATTGAGGCGCTTAAAGAAAAAGAACTACCAAAGTCTCTCACTATTTTGGGCGCAGGACCGGTTGGTCTTGAATTTGCACAAGTATTTGCCAGATTTGGAACTAAAGTTACTATTTTGGCAAGAGGAAATTCCATTTTTTCTCATGGGGAAGAGGATTTAACAAAGAGACTGCAAGAAATATTGGAAAATGAAGGAATTAATATTAAAACAAATGTTCAAGTTCAAAAAGCATATAGAGAGGATGGTAAAAAGGTTTTAGTATATAAAGAAGCGGACTTGTCCGCCGAAACTTTAGTGAAGGCGGAAGAAATTCTTATTGCAGCTGGTAAAACTCCAAACACTAAAAACCTCAATTTAGAGGCGGCAGGGGTAGAGATTGATGAACAAGGAGCCATTAAGACATCTCCAAATCTGCAAACATCCAATCCAAATATATATGCAGTTGGAGATGTAAATAATTTACCTCTGAGGCTTGAAACAACTGCGGGAAAAGAAGGTACATTGGCTTCGGAGAATGCATTAACCGGCAGTGATAAATCATTGGATTATAATACTATCCCATTTACCATTTTTACAGATCCTCAATACGCCAGCGTTGGCTATACGGAAGATGAACAGATGAGGGTAATGAAAGTATGTTCCTGCAGAACCGTTGAATTTAACCATTTACCAAAGGCGAGAATACTTGACAGAACGGATGGGGCAATAAAGATGGCAGTTCATCCCAAGACCGAGCAGATTATGGGAGTGCACATACTCTCTCCAAATGCAGGAGATTTAATAGCTCAAGCAATGACACTAATTGCCAATAAAAACACACTTGATGATGTGATCTCATCAGCGCCGGTTTTCCCAACCTTGTCGGAAGCAATAAAGCTTGTCGCCACTTCATTTAAAAAAGATATATCAAAACTTTCCTGTTGTACTTAATGAAAGGAGGGGAATTATGTTTAAATCAGACGGAGATGATAAAGGCGGCTGCAGCTGCTAACATATAATAATATCGTCGTGACTATCCGAGGGTTTTTAACCCTCGGATATTTATTGCTTGACAAAGTTATTTTTTCAGTTTAATATATGAATATATGTACAAATATTCATATTTAGAAGGACACTGGGGCCATCCGCATTACATAACGTATTCTCAAATAAAAAATCTTCAGAAAAAGATAGTTAAATCAAGTGATGATGCAAGGTTTTTGATTATTATAAAAAATTTGTCCGATCCTACAAAATTTAAAATTTTTATGTTGCTTCACAAGGTTGATGATATTTCGGTAACCGGAATATCGGAAACTCTTAAAATATCCCAGTCATCAGCTTCCCATGCGCTTTCGGATCTAAAAAATATAGGACTAGTTAGGGGTTATAGGTGCGGGAAGCTGCTTTGCTATACTCTTGCCAATAAAGATAAAAAAACCGCAAATTATCTTAGTATGTTTGTTAATTTGTTTGGAGGTTATAGGAGTAGGAGATGGTTATGAATAAAAATTTTCTATTTTTAGGCGGCGGAATTGCAATAGTTGCTGTTATCCTCATAGGAGGTGTATTTTTCCTTTCTAAAACTGGTTCAAGTCCTGCTGTTTCACAAAATTCCGGAGTAAATGGTGAAACGACTCAGATTGATCAAGCGTCTTTAAGTCCCGAAGCAAAGGAAAGATATATAGTATATACGGATGCCAATTTAGCATCAACCCTTGATAAGGGACAAAAACCTGTTGTTTTTTTCCATGCTAATTGGTGTGTATATTGCAAGGCCGCAGAGGCAGATATCTTGGGCAATTTTGATCAGGTGCCAAAAGATATAACTATTCTTAAAGCAGATTATGACACAAGCACTGCGCTTAAAAGTAAATATAAAGTATTTACTCAAGATACATTTGTATATTTAGACGAAAATGGTAAAGTAGTAACTAAATGGATTAGCGGCGGGCGGGGGCTGGATGGAATTCTAGCAAATGTAAATTAAAGATAAATCTAAATTATGAAAAAGAATACTTTGACAAACAAAATAATTTTATTAATAACAGGCTTTATAGTTATTGTGTTCTTAATAGTTGCTATCAATAATGTAAGGCTTTTAAATGGACAAACAACGGATGAAAACGGGGAAGCGGAAAATGTTGAGATTACAAGTAATTATTTCGAATACACTCCCGCAACACTTGCCACAGCTCAGGAAAATGGCAGAGTTGTTTTATTTTTTGCTGCTACAAAATGGTGCAATACATGTGCGGCACTGGATAAAGAGCTTAAGGAAAAAAGCAGTGAACTTCCGGATGACATTACAGTTCTAAAAATTGATTATGATAACGATAAACAAAAAAGAGACCAATATAATGCAACAATTCAGCACACTATGATTCTTGAGGACAGCAATGGTAAAGAAATAAAAAGATGGATTGGAGGAGGAATTGAAACGCTGAAAGCGCAAATAAACTAATATGTTTTTACTTTTACCGATTGCTTTTATATCCGGAATTCTGACTGTATTTTCTCCTTGTATTATACCAATACTTCCTGTAGTTCTTGCATCAGGAGCTGATGGAAAAGTATGGAGAATTAGGGGATTGATCCTGGGTTTGATAATAAGTTTTTCCCTGGCTACTCTTCTTCTTGCTTTTATTGTACAGATTCTTGGTATTTCAGCCGATACAATTAGAAATCTCGCTGTATTTATACTGGTTATATTTGGTTTAAGCTTAGTGTTTCCGGTAATATGGGACAAAATCCAAGGACTAATTGAGAGATATTGGAGGTTCAAGCCTGTGCAAACACAAAAAGAGGGATTTGGCGGAGGGTTTATAACAGGTGTGTCTTTGGGTATTGTCTGGACGCCATGCGTTGGTCCAATCTTGGCAGCTGTTGCGACTCTTGCCGCGCTAAATTCATTATCAATAAATACAGTTTTAATAATTACAGTCTATGCACTTGGCGCAGGGCTTGGGCTATATATACTGGCAAAAGGCGGAGCAAAGGCAAGCGAAAAGCTTGGATTTATTAAATCAAACAATATAACTATTAGAAGGATTTTTGGTATTGTGATTCTGCTTACTGCACTTTTTATATTTGCAGGATTAGACAGGAAAGTCCAGGCACTAACACTTAAGTATCTTCCGGAGGGATTAGTAAATATTACAACCACATTTGAAACAATGCTTGGTGTTGATGATAGAATTGGGGGACTAGGAGGTTTTGACAGTGGTGAAAAGCCAAAAAAAGGATCAGTGGTTGTAAAAAGTGTAAATGTTACAAATGATTTCAACGGCGCAAAAGTTGAAAGGTCGGACCTTTTGATGGGGTGTTTTGGACAGGATTGTATTCCCTCAATTGATGATCCGAAATTTGAAACAGCTTCCCAAGCAGATTCCTGGCTTAATCCGGACGACATAGTTTTTGCAGTTGATATCAAAGGAGCAAAAAAAGCTTATCCCCAAAGAATTCTAAATTGGCATGAAATTGTAAATGATGATTTAGGCGGGACTCCTGCTGCAATTACTTTTTGTCCGCTTTGCGGATCGGCTTTGGCGTTTGAGCGGACAGTTGATGGGATTATAACAGAATTTGGAGTTTCGGGACGCCTTCACAACAACGATCTTGTAATGTATGATAGGTATGAAGGCAATATGTGGCAGCAAATAACAGGTGAGGGAATTGTTGGTCCCGCGGCAAGACGCGATGAGGTATTAAAGCAAATTCCAATTATCACAACAACATGGGAGAGCTGGAAAAAGGAAAATCCCAAGACCCAAGTTTTATCACGTGATACAGGTCATTCAAGGGATTATGATAGATCTCCATACGGAACATATGAGGAAAATGATGAATTACTCTTTGGAGTTAAAGATCTAGATGAAAGCCTTCAAATAAAGACGCCGGTTTATGGAATTGAAGTAGGTAACGCATCAAAAGCATATACCCAAAGTGCTTTAGAAAAAGAAAAAATAATTGAAGATACGCTAGGCGGTGTGAATGTTCGACTTGAAAGATCAGAATCCGGTGAAGTAAGAGTTACAAATCTTGATACAAATGAGGAAATAATTCCGATAAGATTATTCTGGTTTGCCTGGGCTTCATTTCATCCGGGAACAGAGCTTTATAAATAATATGAACCAGAAGCTTTTTTATTTAAAACAATTAAATCTTTTTAAAGTATTACCCCGTCCTCAGATTGAATATATTAGTAATCAGCTGACCATGAAAGAGTATGGAAAGCGGCAGGTTATATTTGAACCCGAAGATAAAAATAAAGTTTATATTCTAAAACATGGGAGAGTGGAGATTTATCAGCTAACACAGGATGGCAAGAAATTAGTTGTTGATATATTGGGTCCTGGAAGCGTATTCGGAGATTTAGGTATTGGTGAGCCAAGCGATCAGTTTATGGAGGCAACAACAAATTCCCTGGTTTGTGTTATTGGGAAAGATGAGTTTTTTGAAATGGTTACAAAAATGCCCCAACTGGCAAATAGTCTTGTTAAAGAGCTTTTTTCTAAGGTAATTGAATCCGAAAAGCAAATTGCAGCACTAGCCTCAGATAATTTAATTCTTAAACTTAAAGATTTACTTACAAGGCTTGCCAAGAAATATGGTGAGGAGAAAGACGGCGTGACAACAATCTCAACCAAATTTACCCATGAGCAATTAGCTGAGATGGTTGGCATCTCCCGCCCTACTATGACTGAGCTTTTAAATAAACTGGAAAAGAATAATTATATTAAAAGAGAAGAAAAACGCATCTCCTTCAGCCCCCAAAAATTTAATAGTCTTTAATATTTTGTAGTCCTGACAACAGAATTTTTTAATCCTCTTTTTTATACTTATTATTATATGAAAGGCATAGCAAGCTGTACAGATTGTCTTCATGAAAAGAATGAGAAAGTATCCCACTTCATTTGTCCGACAGATGGCTTAATCCATCAGGATTGTGTGGATTTTTTATGCAACAACTGCGATGCCAAAGAAGTTATCTACCAAAACGGGATATATTTTTGCCCTCAGTGCTTGACAGAATCTAATAGTTTCAGATGCCGGCTGTGCGGATCAAGAGAAATTGTCGCTTCGCCAACAGAACTTTGGGCGGAGTAAGTGTATATTTTAAATATGAAAGGAGGATTATTATGCGAAGATTTATATCTATAAAAAAATTATTAAGAGCAACGCCGCTTAGTGATTTTTATCTGGTTTTAACATCTCCAATGGAAAGAGACAGTATCGGATTGAATAAAAAAGACCAAACGACAAGGGAGATAAATCAAAATTTCACTGATTATGTTTTTCATAACCTTATAATTAGCCAAAAAGGAAAAAGCTACTATGGCAAACAATAACCTTTGGGAAAGAGCT
>CAZFNO010000037.1:0-7568 GCA_964520695.1 uncultured Gammaproteobacteria bacterium
AACAACAAGTAAATTATTTTTGTTGCCAAACAAGTAAATTCTTGTTATAACTAAATTATGTCCGAGGGCGGAGAAGATTATCATTTAAACAGGAAAAAAGCTGCGGTTGGTGGAGCTGCGATTTTGGCCGGTGCGGTAATCGCTGGGAGTTTTATTGAAGGACAGGAAGGACACAAACCGCCTGTGAATGAGGTTTATGAAGGCACGGTAAAAATCACAAAACAGGTAACAAACGAGAATGGCGACGTGGTTTCTGAAGTAAGGATTAGAGAGTGGCCTGACATACCGCACGGATCATCAGCAGCGCCAAATGTATATAACGGCTGGCCATGGGAAGGTAACGTTATTTATATTAAAAATCCAAGAACCGTAGACAGCTATGATCCTGCAACGGGGGACTCAAAGGGCAGTATCTGGATAGAGTTTCCGGTAGAAGGGGACAATAAATACATTGCTTGGAGTTCAGCTAATTTCGGTGTAGTTGAAGCACTACCGGGAGGTAAATTTATTGACGGTAGCTTGACTCCCGACGGAAGTTTTAAAGGAAACAACAATTCAAATTTTGAACCAAATGAGTTATCTGTAGTTACAACTGAACCGCCATTAAAATAATTTTTATGACTTATGCTGAGAAATATAAAGATGTTTTGAGCTACATTGACTCGTATTGGGATAAAATTATTATAAAGCCTCAGGAAAAATCTCCTCTTGATTTTTTGATTGACAGGAGAATCCGCATGAAGACCAACTACCATGTTTTGGAAATGCCTCACACGTTTCTTGTTCCAAATGAAGGAAAATTCAGATATGTTTTTTATTGGGACACCTTCTTCATGTTTAAGGGTCTCATACGCACCAAACGCGAATGGGTGCTGAAGGATATGGTGAATAATTTTATCTATCTTTATAACAAATACGGCGTAATACCTAATTTTAACTCTCCTGCGTCAACAGGAAGATCCCAGCCGCCATTTCTGACATCAATGATTATTGATACATATAACGGCCCGTATTTCAGATATTTAAGAAGCAATAAGTTAAGGAAGTTTTTCCTAAGTCTTAAGAAAGAAAAACTCTGGCTTACAAAGGCCTACGAGGTAGCAAAAGGTGAATACTTTAGGGTTTGGGAAGATAAAGACACTTTATTTAACCACTTTGTTGAGAAATACGGCCTTAATAGATACGGTGACCGCGATATTGGCTATGCACACTCATCAGAACTTGAATCCGGCTGGGATTTTACATCTCGTTTTTTTGGAAGATGCAATGAATTCCTGCCAATTGATTTAAATGTTTATCTTTTCAAGTACGAGCGGGATTTTGCAAAAATCTCGGAGCATCTTGGAGATAAATCCCAAGAAAGATATTGGAAACAAAGAGCAAGAGAAAGGAAAGAAAAAATAAATGAACTTATGTGGGATTCTGATGAGGGCTTCTTCTACGATTATAATTATTTAAGAAACAGGATAAGCAACTTTCTCTCCCTTGCATCATTCATGCCGCTCTGGGCCGGTATGGCAACGCCTGAACAAGCCAAAAGAATGGTTAAGAAACTAAAGCTTTTTGAGGGAGACTTCGGCCTTACTGTTACATCAAAAGCATCGCTTGTGCCAAAAGTCAACTTAACCAGAATTCCCATAAGATATAGAATTACAGTTGAGGACCTGCTTCGTCCCAAACAGTGGGATTATCCCAACATCTGGCCGCCGATTGAATATCTAACCGTTGTAGGGCTTTTAAAATACGGATACATAGAAGACGCAAAAAGAATAATGAAAAAATCGCTGGCCGCACAAAGCAGGATATTTGAAAAGTACGAAACATTTTTTGAAAAAATTAACGGTGTGACCGGGGACAAGGCCGACGGATTTCATTACCCTAATCAGTCAGGATTTGGCTGGACAAATGCTGTGTTTTATAGGTATGTCCAAATTTTAGATTCAATTGAAAATAATGAAAAAATTTATACCCAACCAAAGGGAGATGAACCTCCGTACAAAATCTCCATCCCGCACTAGAAACCTCCTTGCCCCTCGTAGCCCTCGGCGTTTACACTGAGTGAAACCGAAGTGAAGTGGGGTGTTATAATAATATTCTATGGCAGTGACATCAACAATGTTATCCCTTGGAACTCAGGCGCCGGACTTCAGCCTTCCGGATGTTGTCAGTGGTAAAACAGTTACGCTTAGTTCGTTTTCTGATAAAAAAGCGCTTCTTGTTATTTTTATCTGCAGACACTGTCCTTATGTACAGCATGTTCAAAATGAGATTGCAAAAATCGGCAAAGATTATAAAGACAAGGATATCGGCATCGTCGCTATTAGTTCGAACGACTCAGAAGCTTATCCAGAAGACCGCCCGCAAAGTCTTGCGGAAATGGCCCAGGAGTTAGGCTTTACTTTTCCATATTTGTACGATGAAGAGCAAACTGCAGCAAGAGCATACACGGCTGCATGCACTCCGGACTTATTTTTGTTTGACAGCGATCGAAAACTGGTTTACCGGGGGCAATTGGACTCAAGCAGGCCGGGAAATAATGAACCTGTCACAGGAGTAGATATAAGAGCGGCAATTGACGCTGTGCTTTCCG
Source organism: uncultured Gammaproteobacteria bacterium (assembly GCA_964520695.1). Lineage (GTDB taxonomy): Bacteria > Patescibacteriota > Microgenomatia > Levybacterales > UBA12049 > 2-01-FULL-39-10-A. The sequence continues at coordinate 2,591 of CAZFNO010000037.1, forward strand.
AACGTGAAGTTTCAAAGAATCAAAAACCAAGCATGGGCTGCAGCATCAAATGGAAGAGCGGAAATGATCCTTCTTATTTTAACCACTAATAGACTCTGCAGTTTAAAATAAAAGTTTTGTCTTACTTTGTAATCAATTTTTGTCTATGCTAAGCTTTATATAGTCTATAAACCTTTTAAGTATGAGTATAAAAAATAAGTTTTTAGGTTTTATACAAATACCAATTCTTCTTGTTATTATTGCTGCCGGCGCCCTGGGAACATTCACCGTAGTCAAAGGCCCGGAGCTTGTTGAGGAGTATAAGCAGGGACAGTTGCAAAAAGAGCTGGCGCAAAAAAGCCTGCCACAAGGTGCAGCATCAGCAGAAACAATCCTTGTAGGGTTTAAAACAGGAATACCCGCCGCCCAGCGGGATTTTATCCATCAGCAATTAAGCACAGCGCTTAAAAAAAGAGTGAGCCAAATTAACACGGATGTGATTAATGTCCCGCCGGGGACACCGGTTACAGAGATTATTGAAAAATACAAAAAAAATCCTCAGGTGGAATATGCGGAACCCAATTTCCTTGCCGCCGCATTTTTAACGCCAAATGACCCTTATTACGCAAATCAGTGGAATCTGCAGAAGGTTTTAGTGGAAGAAGCATATGATGTTTCTCAGGGCGGCGGCGCGCTTATTGCTGTTGTAGATACGGGCGTTGACGGGAGTCATCCGGATTTATCGAGACTTGTTATTGAGGGATATAACACAATTGATGCAAATAACAATACGTCTGATGATCACGGTCATGGGACGCATGTTGCAGGAATTGCATCAGCCCAAACCGACAACGGGAGCGGTATTGCAAGCATGTCCTTTGCATCAAGTGTCCTGCCGGTAAAAGTACTCAATAAAGACGGAGTAGGCACATACGCCGATGTTTCGGAGGGGATAATTTATGCTTCGGACAACGGCGCCCGGATTGTCAATTTAAGCCTGGGCGGAAGCTCAGACTCAGAAACACTTAAAAGAGCTGTAAGATACGCACAGTCAAAGGGAAGTATTTTAGTTGCGGCGGCAGGCAACAGCGGTAATGATGCGCCTGTCTACCCGGCCGCCTATGAGGGTGTTTTGGCGGTTTCCGCATCAGATAAAAATGATAATTTGGCGCCGTTTTCAAGCTATGGCAGTAATATTTTTGCCGCATCTCCGGGCGTTTCTATTACCTCATCTGTTCCAGGAAGCGACTACAAGCAAGCAAGCGGAACGTCCATGGCAGCGCCGCATGTCTCAGGGCTTTTAGCTTTATCAATCTCTCACAAACCGGAATTATCCAACTCGGAACTTATTGATCAGATAAAACAAAACGCTGAAAAGGTGGGTCAATACAGCTACAATGAAGACGGATGGAACCCTTATTTTGGTTACGGCAGAATCAGTGCCGGAAAAACTCTTACTGCAATTTCATCGGATGAAACAACAGAAGAAGAGCCGGAGCCAACATTAGATACATCCTCTTCCTCCCGTCTTTCCAAACAGGCAAAAGTGCCCCAGGCATATTCATTTTCCTTTGACTTGCAGGGTGCTGTTGAGGCAGTGAACACCTTTGATAGCAAACTTACCCTGAAAGTGGGAGGAGGAACACCAAATGTTATGGAACGGCTTTCAGGCAATCTTATTGATGTATATATCAATTCACAAACCAGAATAAAATATCAAGGCAGGACAATTTCATTAACCCAGGTTTCAAGCGGTTCACAGCTTAATATAAAAGGCAACATTATCCAAAACAGGCTTGTGGCGCTTGAAGTACTGGTGCAGTATTCTCCAGTGGGACAACCCATAGAAGCTTTGCCGAATCAGAATCAAAATCCGGGACAGGAATATTCTCCTCAATCCCAACAGCAGGGTGAGCAGTCTCCTCAAGATTCGGGTCAATCATCGCAAGGCGGCGGAGCGCCCCAGGGACAATTGCCGGAGCAGGCAGGACAGGGCAAGGGAGTAAGAGGCGCATCAATCTCATTACTCCAGACTATAACAGAAAAAATATTAGGTGCGTTTATTAAGAGAGAGGAGGTGAGTTTTTGAAAAAATTTTTATTAGTACAATTAGCAGGTCTATTACTATTTGCAGGTGTTGCGGTTGCGCAAACAGAAGAGCTGCCGGATCCCGGCATTACTCCTGACAGCCCGCTGTATTTTTTTGATACATTAGGAGAAAATTTTGGTCTTCTTTTTGCTTTTAGTGATGAGCAAAAAGTACAAAAATCAACAGAAATTGCAGGCGAGAAAGCTGCGGAAATAAGGGCAATGGTTGAAAAAGGAGATGAGGATGCAACAGAAAAAGCAGCAGAACGTTATGGTGAGGTAATAAGTACAGCTGCTGAAAGTCTTGCAGCTGCCGCAAGAAGCGGTGAAGGATTTGATGGGGCATTAGCAGAGCTTGTAGCGCAGGCAATCTCAATCCATCTAAGCGTTTTGGCAGATGTGTATGATAAGGTTCCGGAGCAGGCAAAAGGAGCAATAGAGTCTGCAATGCAGCATAGCGAAAGAGGAGCAAACGAGGCTATAAATGCATTGGGCGGGGAAGAAAGACCGGATGTTGAACAAATACGACAAGATGTTCAGCAAAAGGTTGAAGAAGCTCAGCAGAAAAGAGGCGGACCGGAAGGAATTGTTCCCGGGTCGGGAGCGCCTGAAGGTGTTGGAAACGGAGGTGGCCAAAGCGGAGGTGCACCACAAAATATCCCGGGGGGAAGACCATAAGCGTAAAAACCTGGCATAATTTATCTGTTTGAGGTAAGGGTAAATTAAAAAACCGGATAAGCTATGAATAAAAAAGTCCGGATATTTGCTGTAAAAATTTCAAACTACCTTAGGGCTTAAACTTCACAGGACTTGCATTATGTGGTAAAATAGCAATTGAACAGCACAATTTTGAAAATTTTACTATGTGGCTAAAAAGAATCAGCAAAATTTTAACCATTGCAATACTTGCAGTTGGTTTAGTTTTCACGCCATTTGCGGCACAAGTTAGCTCCCAAACGCCCAAAGCGCCTCAGGCATCTCCACGGGAGGATGTAATTATTGGATTTACAAAAACTCCGGGAAAAAGTGAACAGGCACTGGTAAAAGCACACGGCGGAGAAATTAAATACACATATCATTTAGTTCCTGCAATTGCTGCAAATATCCCAACAGATGCTAAAAAAGGACTTCTTGAAAACCCCAATGTTAAGGTAATAGAGCCGGATATTAAAGTTTACAGCGTAGATGCTGAGCTTGATAATGCTTGGGGGGTAAAAAAGATTGGTTCAGGAACAGTGCATGACGGCGGTAATAAAGGAACGGGGGTAAAGGTTGGCGTAATTGATTCAGGGGTTGATTATACCCATCCTGACTTGGATGCAAATTACGCCGGCGGTTATGATTTTTACAACGGCGATTCTAATCCGATGGATGATAATGGCCATGGAACGCATGTCTCAGGAACTATTGCAGCAGAGGATGATGGAGCAGGTGTGGTTGGAGTAGCGCCGGAGGCTAAAATCTATGCGTATAAAGTATTGGGAGCAGACGGTAGCGGAAGCTACAGCGATGTTATAGCGGCGCTTGAGAAAGCGGTGAATGACGGTGTTGGGATCACCAATAACAGCTATGGGAGCTCCGGAGACCCGGGAATTACGGTTAAGGCGGCTTTTGACAATTCTGCGGCTTTGGGAATACTCCATATTGCGGCGGCAGGCAACTCCGGCAACCCACCCGGAAACGGAGATAATGTCATCTATCCTGCCCGTTGGGATTCATTGGTGGCAGTTGCGGCAACCAACAGCGATGATAAGCGGGCAAGCTGGTCAAGTACCGGTCCTGCGGTTGAAATTTCAGGTCCCGGGGTAAGTATCAAGTCAACGCTTCCCGGAGGAGGTTACGGAAACTATAGCGGAACATCCATGGCTAGTCCGCATGTTGCCGGTACCGCAGCTTTGGTTATAAAGGCGGGTTTTTCAGATGTCCGGGAGAGAATGAATAGCACGGCCGTAGATCTTGGAAGTGCAGGTAGGGACACGCGTTATGGGTATGGGAGGGTGGATGCGGCAGCGGCAGCTAGTTCGGTTGGCACATCAGATCAGCTTCCTACGGCAACTATTACCAGTCCGTCGGATGGAGCTACGGTTTCGGGAACAATTATTATTACTGCTGATGCAACTGATGACAATGGGGTAGTTAATGTTGATTTCTATATTGACGGTACTTTTCTTTCCTCTGATACCGTAAGCCCTTATGAGGCAAGCTGGAATACCGAAACAGCAGCGGAGGGAAGCCATGTGATAAAAGCTGTTGTCACAGATACTGCATCTCAAACAAAAAGCGATCAGGTAAATGTAGTTGTTGACAATGTAAATGATCCGCCGGTTGCCGATGCAGGGCCTGATCAGACAGTTATTGATAATGACGGTAATGGCATAGAAGCCGTCGCTCTGGATGGTTCCGGTTCATCTGATCCTGATGGGACTGTTGTCTCATATAATTGGTACGAGGGTGGGACATTGCTGGGAAGCGGAGTAAGTCCAACATTCGATTTTACGCTGGGTAGCCATACGGTCACTTTGGTAGTTACAGACAACGATGGAGCAACAGCCTCGGATGATGTAGTAATAACAGTTGTTGAAGCGCCTGATATTTCATTAACAGCTACAGGATATAAAGTCAAAGGATTACAAAAGGCTGATCTCACCTGGTCTGGTGGGGGTACAACTAATGTCGATGTGTATCGAGACGGCGCTAAGGTTACAACAACAGCAAATGACGGATTCTACACTGATAATATTAACCAAAGAGGAAGCGGCATCTATGTTTATCAGATTTGCGAAGAAGGAAGTACTACTACTTGCTCCAACGAATCAACCGTAGTTTTTAATTAAAGAAAATAATCTCTGCTTGTCCTGTTTACCCTGAAGACTTGAAGGGAGCGCAGTCGAAGGGCTATAATTGCCTTATA
>CAZFNO010000038.1:0-7116 GCA_964520695.1 uncultured Gammaproteobacteria bacterium
GAAAAAAATGTCAGATTTGTACACGTTGGTAGACGTGATAGAATTCCAAAAAGTCTTAAAAAAACGATTGAAAACACTGAAGAAAAAACAAAAAATAATGGTCCTAAAATATTTTGCGCTGCAATTGATTTTTCAGGGCAGGATCAAGAAATAAGAATGATTGAAAAAGTTCTCAAACTTCCAAAAAATACAGAGGTGGATATTGATCTTATTAAAAATCTAAGAGACGGAGGCAATCTTATAACCCCGGCTGATCTTATTATAAGAGCATCAGGCGAACAAAGAACTTCAGATCTTGGATGGTTGTCGCAAAATTCCGAATTTTACTCTATCAAGAAATTCCTTCCTGAGACAACTTCAAATGATTTTGTTTTGGCGCTTCTTGACTACACAAAAAGAGAAAGAAGGTTTGGGGGTAGAAACACACATTAATGGACATTGGCAGGTTTAAAGAAAAATTTGATAGACAACTTCATTTACTCCTTCAAAAAAAGCTAGAAGTTTATCAAAATTTACAGGATAAAGATATCAAAGAAAATCTAAATTATTTGGAAAAAATTTTTTCCGAAGGTAAAAGAATTAGACCTTATCTAGCATATATATCATACAAATCAGTTGGAGGTAAAAAAGATAGGCAAGCTTTAAATTTATTTGTATTCCTTGAACTATTTCATGTCTTTGCTCTTGTCCATGATGATATTATGGATAATGCTGACAGGCGACATGGAATAAAAACAATAAATAAATATATTACAGATAAATATACCAAAAATAAATATGTTGATCCAAAACATTTTGGTTATTCAATTGCAATTCTATTTGGAGATTTTTTATTTACCTGGGCAAACGAAATACTTCTGACAAATAAAGATTTTGATGAAAAAACTATAAATCGTGTTTATGAAATCTATAAACAAATGATAAATGATATATTTCTGGGACAAATGATTGACTTAACAATAACTACAAAAGATAAGGTTACGGATGATGAAATTAAGCAAAAATATTTATATAAAACTGCTAAATATTCTTTTATTGGACCCCTAAAGATTGGTGCAGCACTTGAAAAGGAAAACATAGATGAAAAATTTTATGAAAGCTTTGGAAAATACTTGGGATTGGCATTTCAGATTCAAGATGATCTTTTGGATATAATGTACGATGAGACTCAAACAAAAAAATCATCTTTTAACGATATTTCACAGCACCAGCATACAATTTTTACAAACTATGTTTTCAAAAATGGCAGCACCAAACAAAAGGAATTTTTAAACAAAGTTTTTGGTAAAAAATTAACTGACTCTGATAGAATAAGACTTCGAAAACTATTTAAAGATTCTGGAGCCATAGAGTATGGAGAAAATATAATAAATGAAAACTTATCTAATGCAATTAATTTATTTGAAAAACAAAATTTTAATAAAAAATACAAGGAAATATTTTTTAATTTAGTAAACTTGCTCAAAAAAAGAAGCAATTAGAGAATATATTTGATAAAATATATAGCTATTATGAGTTTAGAAACAGGTCAAGGACCATTACCAAAAGACATTTTACCTAGAGTCGAACCGGGAAGATTAAGCTTGGAAGAAATTAGACTAGCCGGAAATCGAGGTACATGTATGGGGGTGAGAGCTACTCTCAAAGCAGTTGAACAGGTAATGGATATAGTGCCTGAAGATAGAAAGGTATACACAACAAACACTCCTGTAAATTTTCCTGAAGCATTTGCAAAATATAGAGACAGACTTGTTAGTATTGAAGGTGACTTGTCGAGGATAGAGGAGGATGATGCGGTACTTATTTATGCTGCACATGGTGTTACTCAGAAGATGCGTAATGAGGTCAGAAATAGAGATATTTTAGCAATTGACACAACATGCAGAATAGTTTTAGATGAACAATTAACAGTGAGAGAGGCTGCTGAAAAAGGACAGCATGTTGTTTTTATTGGGGAGGAAAAACATCCAGAAACTATTGGGGTAAAAGGACAGGTTGACGAAGATCAAATAACTATAGTTGATCCTGATCAGGGAATTGGAAATATTACTATACCAGATAATAGCTTGGTGTTGGCAAAAACAACTTACGCTCCAAGTTATACTCAAGCAACAATAAGACAAATTCAAGTGATTAATCCTACTGTAGATGCCACAAGGGCTCATTCGTGCTATGCTGTACGGAATAGGCAAATTGCAGCAAATCAAATGATCGAGTCTGTTGATTTTTGGCTGGTTGTAGGAGATAAATCAAGTCATAATTCAAGAGAATTAAAAAAAGTAGGGCCCAGAAGAAAAGTTCCCGCAGCGCTTATTACAGGACCAGAGCATATTGACTGGAGCTGGTTTAATGAAGAAATTCGAAGACTAGGGGTATCATCAGGAGCATCAGTTCCTGAAGAATTCACGCAAAGGGTCCTTCAGCCTTTTAGGGATTTGGGTATTCCGGTGATTGAGTTACCTCAAGCTGTTGAGGAAAAAGAGGATTCAATGTTTAGGCTGCCGAAAGATGACATTAATGCACTAAAAGCAAGATTTTCAGTAAATTAATCCTGTGAATTATTATAATCAAAAACAAATAATTGCAAGGGTGGATAGAAACGGAGAGATTATTGGAAAGATTGAGAAATGGGAAGCACACAGAAAAGGAATTTTACACAAAGCTCTTAGTGTTACTTTATCCTACAAAGATTTCTATATCATTCAGCACAGGAAGCATGTCGCTTTTGACGGAGTTTTTGATCTAACATCCTCATCTCACCAAATTTACGTAAACGGCAGACTGCAATCAACTCTTGATGCGACTTATGAATGCCTCAAAAGAGAGTGGAGGCTGGGAGAAAAGGACTTTGTTAAATTACCAAAGATAAACGGTTCAATTTACTATAAAGCCAAAGATCCAAATAGTATTTATACCGAACACGAGATTTGTGAAATGCTGACGGCAGAACTCAAATTTATTCCCAATCCAAATTATGATTTTGCTTATGGGTTTTCTTTGGTTGATAAAAAGACTTTAACAGATAATAAATCTCTAATTTATAAAAATCTTGCCCCCTGGTCTAAAGTAGCAATCGAAAAAGGATTGTTTTAGCCTATCTCTTTGGAGACTGTTTTTTTCTGCGAGCTTTTCCGCCCATACCTACTTTTCTTCGCTCGCGCACTCTTGCATCTCTTGTCAAAAGTCCGTTTTTCCTAAGAATTGGTCTATTACTCTCCTCTAGTGCCGAAAGAGCGCGTGAGAGTCCCAAAACGAACGCTCCAAGCTGAGATTTAAAACCTCCTCCCACAACTCTTGCGGTTACTGCGTATTTACCAAAAGAATTAGTTAATTTAAAAGGTCTCTCATAAATCACTTTTGAAGAAACGCCGCTAAAATAACTTTCTATCTGCTTCTCGTTTACCAAAATACTGCCCTTTGTAACAGTAAGGTCTCCAAACTTCAGCCCGCTGGGGACTTTTGGATAAATCCTAATTCTTGCAACAGCTTCCCTTCTTCTTCCTACTGCAAATATGAAGTCTTTAAATCTTTTAGTGCCTACTACTGTTTTTTTTGTTTCTTCTTCCATATCCTGAAAATTTCCAAATCTTAATTTCTAATATCTAAACAAATTCCAATTTACCAATGACCAAATTTAGGTTAATTAGAAATTAGGTTAATTTTTCTTCTCCTTTCTCTTTTTTACCAAATTTATCCTGATAATCATGTTGCCCGCCCTCAAAAATCTTGAGCCTTGCAAGCATATTATCTCTTAACCTATTCTGAGGAAGCATGCCTTTGACTGCGTGACGAATAATTTCATTCGGATTTCTCCCTCTTAACTGCGCAAGCGTTTCCGCCTTAAATCCTCCCGGATATCCGCTGTGTCTGTAGTATACTTTTTTCTGCTCTTTGCCTCCAGTAACTTTTATTTTGTTCGAGTTTAATGCAACAACAAAATCTCCGCAATCAAGATTTCTGACAAAATAAGGTTTTGATTTTCCCATAAGAAGGGCGGCAATCTCAGTTGATATACGACCCAAAGTTTTATTTTCCAGATCAATCAAATGCCACTGCCTTTTTATGTCTGATGCTTTTGTTGACTTCATTTGCCCTTTCCTTTCTTAGTTGTTTTGGTTTTTGTCGAACTTTTCCCAGCTGAACTGGTTCGCTTTGACGCTTTCCCTGCACTCACAGAGCTCACGGATTTTTCAACTGAGCGCACAGATCTTTTTCTCAGTGTTTTCTGTGGACTTCTGTGTGCTTTTGTGATTGCAGGTTTTTCATATTTGGGTATCTCCTGCGTCCACTCAAGGATTGCCATTTGCGCGTTATCAGAAAGCCTTTTGCCTGTTTTTATCAATCTGGTATAACCGCCGTTTCTGTCTTTGAAGACCGGCGCAATATTATTTAGCAGTTTCTCTGCCTCAAAAGGCTTAAGGCTCTTTCGAAGTATCGCTTTATTTCCTTTTTTTGCTTTTGTAACCAGCTTCTCTAAATCTCCCTTAATAGCTTTTGCCCTCTCTTCTGTTGTCTCAAGTCTCCCCTTTATAATCATAGAAGATATAAGCCCTGAGAAAAGTGCTTTTCTTTGATTTTTATCTCTTTTAAATTTTCGACCATATACTTGTTTTCTCATATTAAAAAGGGTAAAGCGGAAAGCGTTAAGGGAAAAGTGTTTTCTTTACCCTTGCCCCTTCACCCTTTACCCTAAAAATCTAGGCAGGAAGTTCTATGCCTTTTTCCTTAAGTTTTTCTTCAATTATTGAAATAGATTTTCCTCCCATATTCCTCATGGAATTTAGTTCTTTTCTGGGAGTTTCTATGAGCTGGCCTATGGTTTCTATTCCGCCATTCCTCAGCGAATTATAAATCCTGGTTGGAAGATCAAGCTCATCTACCGTTAGCTTAAGCATTCCGTCCATTAAGTCATTTCTAAGCGATGAGTCCTCCTCTTCTACTGCTGCTTTTGGCTCATAAATCTGATGGAAATATGAGGTTAGGGTTTTTGCTGCCTGGTCTAATGCCTCACGGGGACTTACAACTCCATTGGTCCAAATTTCAAGAACAAGCTTATCTAAATTTGTCTGCCTTCCAACTCTTGTTGCAGATACTGAAAAATTAACTCTTCTTACCGGAGTAAAAATAGCATCTGTTGGAATAACTCCCAAAGACGATGCTCTTCGCTCTTCTGCAAGTGAGTATCCATATCCTCTTTCAACTGTCATTTCCATTTCAAGCTTTGCTTTTTTATCTGAAAGGGTTGCTATATACCAATCAGGATTTACAACCTCTATATCCTCCGCAAGTTCCAGATCTTTACCCCTGACCTCTCTTTGTCCGCTGATAGAAAGCTTAACTACGCTTTGGTCTTTGGAATTGAGGAGTCTAAAATTAAGATCTTTGATATTTAAAAGAAGATCGATAACATTTTCTTTTATTCCTGGGATTGTTGAAAATTTGTGTTTAGCACCGCTAATCTTGACAGTTGTCACTGATGATCCGGGAATCGAAATTAAAAGAACACGCCTTAGGGCGGTGCCTAAAGTATGACCGTAACCCGGCTCTAATGGTTCTATTGCAAATCTACCAAAATCATCAGTCACTTCTTCCTCTTTTATCTTAAAGTTTGGCTCTTTCATAAAGAGTTATTCTATCATTATCTTGAATAATATTCAATTATCAGTTGTGTATCAAAAGGGACCTCTAGGTCATCTTTTTTTGGCAATCTCACAAGTTTTCCTAAAGCTCCTTTACGCTCAATGAACGAAAGGAACTCTTTTCTTTCCTCCATAGCCTGTAGTACCGTTGGATTTTTCTGTGATTTTTCATCAACCGAAATAATATCGTCTACTTTTACTTGATAAGACGGTATATTTACCCTTCTGTCATTAACTTTTACATGACCATGGGAAACAAGCTGTCTCGCCCCAGCCCTGGACCTTGCAAAACCCATTCTATAAACTATATTATCAAGCCTTGTCTCAAGAAGAGCAATTAAAAGCTCGCCTGTCTCAGCTTTTTGAGCCTCAACAAACCTAAACACTTTTTTGAATTGTTTTTCTAATATTCCGTAGGTTGCTTTTGCTTTTTGTTTTTCGCGAAGCTGAGTTCCGTATTCAGAAAGTCTTTTTTTTCTTTTTCTTCCGTGCTGACCAGGAGGAATATTGAGTTTTCTGGTAAGACTTGCCGATGACTTATCAAGAATGTTTATACCCTCCCGTCTTGCTAATTTGTGCTTTGGTCCAGTATAGCGCGCCATTTGTCGCTAGTTATTAGTCCTTAGTTATAAGTTATTAGTCCAAAATCGAACTTATAACTTATAATTCATAACTTATAACTTTTTCTCCTTTCTTTTTTTGTTTCTTAAATCTTTAATCATAAATCTTAAATCCTACGCTTTTTGCTCGCCCTTGGTCCGTTGTGCGGAATTGGCGTAATATCTGCAATTTGTGTTATTGATAGTCCTGCACTTCTTATTGCTCTAAGAGCCGAATCCCGCCCGGATCCAGGGCCTTTAATATAAACCTCAACATTTTTAAGCCCTGTTGAAAGCGCTCTCTTAACTGCGTTTTCAACTGCTGAGGTTGCGGCATAAGGGGTTGATTTTCTTGTTCCCTTAAAACCGGACGCTCCCGATGAGCTCCATGCGATTGCATCTCCTTTTGCATTTGTTATTGTTACAAGCGTGTTGTTAAAGGTGGAGGTGATATATACCCTTCCATTTTCAACGACTTTTTCCTGCTTCTTTTTTGATTTTGTTTTTGATGATATTTTTTTTGCCATAATTTTTATTTATGCCTCGGTTGTTAACCCCATTTTAACTGCTACTTCTTTCTTGATTGCTCCTATTGTTACTCTTTTTCCTCTTTTGGTTCTGGCATTCGAGCGGGTTCGCTGACCCCTAACAGGGAGATTTCTTGAATGCCTCATTCCTTTATAGGATCCTATATCTTTAAGTCTTTTTATGTTATTCTGGACTTCTGTTCTTAAATCTCCTTCAACTCTGTAGCCCTCAAGAGCTTTTTGAATTTTTTTTAGCTCTTCTTCTGATAGGGTGCTCACTCTTTTTGCACCGTCTACTCCGGCTTTATTAAGAATCTCAAAAACATTATTTCTCCCTACGCCATAAATATA
>CAZFNO010000039.1:0-1238 GCA_964520695.1 uncultured Gammaproteobacteria bacterium
CACGTAAATATAGGAACCATCGGTCACGTTGACCATGGTAAGACAACGCTCTCAGCAGCTATTGCAACAGTCCTTGCTAAGAAAGGACAGGCAAAAGCAATGAAATATGAGGAGATTGATAACGCCCCTGAAGAAAAAGCCAGAGGCGTTACTATTAACATAACCCACCTAGAATATGAAACAGACAAGCGCCACTACGCCCACATAGACGCACCGGGACACGCAGATTACATAAAAAACATGATTACAGGTGCCGCACAGATGGACGGAGCAATTCTTGTTGTTAGTGCACCGGATGGTCCTATGCCCCAAACCCGAGAACATATTCTTCTTGCGCGCCAAGTCGGAGTCCCTGCGATTGTAGTTTTTCTTAACAAGACCGACATGGTCCAGGACGCAGAACTTCTGGATTTGGTAGAAATGGAAGTTAGAGAGCTTCTTACAAAATACGAATATCCAGGAGACAAAGTTACAATTGTCCGCGGTTCGGCTCTCAAAGCTTTGGAGGGTGATGCTGAGGCAGAAAAACAAATCCAAGCTTTAATGGATGCGGTTGATGCCGACATTCCAACACCTGAGCGAGACACAGCCAAACCATTCCTTATGCCTGTTGAAGACGTTTTCTCAATCAAAGGACGGGGAACAGTTGTAACAGGAAGAATCGAACGGGGAATTGTAAAAGTAAATGATACGGTCGAGATAGTCGGCATAAAAGATACAAAGTCCACTGTTGTTACAGGGGTTGAAATGTTTCGAAAACAGCTTGACGAAGGCCAGGCCGGAGATAATGTCGGAGTTTTGCTTCGAGGAGTTGAAAAAGAAGATGTAGAGAGGGGACAAGTTTTGGCTAAGCCTGGTTCAATTACGCCCCACAAGGAGTTTGAAGCTGAGGTTTATATTCTTACCAAAGAAGAAGGCGGGCGCCACACACCTTTTTTCACAGGTTACAGACCTCAATTTTATATAAGAACAACTGATGTTACAGCGGAAGTCACACTTCCAACAGGCGTTGAAATGGTAATGCCGGGAGACTCAACAAAAATGAGCGTAAAACTCATTGTTCCAATTGCTATGGAAGAAGGAGTTAGATTTGCAGTAAGAGAAGGCGGAAAAACAGTTGGAGCAGGGGTAATTACCAAAATAATTGCCTAAAAGGAGAGGGAATATTAGCACATTTCATACCAAAGGATGATTGTCCTTTGGACAAGATTTTTTAGTATGCCAAAAGGAAGAATTAG
>CAZFNO010000039.1:1338-6208 GCA_964520695.1 uncultured Gammaproteobacteria bacterium
TGTTATTCCTCTTGCATTCAAGCTCAAGTTTGATTATGATTAGCCTATCATGGCAGTACGAAAAGTGATAAAGGCGGGTGACCCGCGTTTAAAATATAAAAACAAACTTATCAAAGATTACAGTTCGCCTCTTTCTAAAAAACTCCAAAAAGATCTAATTCAGACTATGAAAAAAGCAGATCTTATTGGTATTGCTGCCTCACAAATTGGAGAAAATCACATGATGTTTGTTACCCATCCAAGATCCACAAAAGCAAGAAAGCTTGGAAAAACTGATAAACTGCGAACTTATATTAATCCTAAAATTACTTTCAAGTCTAAAATAGAAAACACTATTTATGAGGGATGCGGAAGCGTAGGAGATATATTTGGGCCGGTTTCTCGGCCGGAGGAAATAGAAGTTGAGGCTGTTGATGAGAAGGAGCAGAAGTTTTCACTTCGCGCGAATGGAATTTTGGCAAGAGTAATTCAGCATGAAATGGATCATCTAAGTGGAATTGAATATCTAGAAAGAGTAACAGATAATAGAAAGTTTGTAGGACAAGCCCATTACAGAAAATTTATCAGGAATTCAAAATTGCAGCTAAAAAACTCCCAAGTCACCAAAAAAATCTATAAGAAGCTTTAGGTTTATATTTCGCCTTGCATTCAAGCTCAAATTTGGCTATAATTACAAGTACAAAATGGCTAGGCAAACACTGGAGGTGATACCTACATAGTCAGAGTTTGAGTAAGGAAATTTACTTAAGTCAAGCGACTATGCGGTCGCTTTTTTTGTGCTTAAGCGTTGTGGTAGCTTTCAAAATTTTCTTGGAGACGCTCCGCTCGCGTCGGCTGCATCGATTAATCCCGACGCAGCTTCGCTTGGGCACCTTTGAAAATTCCGCAAGCTACCACGCTGGCTAGATGCTAGTTGCTAAAAGCTAGGAGCTAATTTATGAATTCATTACTTGGAATAAAAAAAGAACAGTCACAGAGATTTCTTCAGAACGGAATGCGGATTCCGGTGACACTTATTGATGTCAAGGAAAACTCGGTTATCGCAATTAAGACTTCGGACCGCGATCATTACCAAGCTATACAGCTTGGATATGGCGCTAAAAAGAGAGCAAACCGTTCGGAATTAGGACACGCAAAAGGGGCTAAAAAAGAAGGGGCCCCTAAATTTTTGAGAGAAGTCCGAATTTTTGATGAATCTGAAACACTTCCTGAAGTAGGTTCCATTCTTAACCCAAAAGAAGTTTTTACTCCGGGAGACATTGTTGATGTAGCTGGCGTTTCAAAAGGAAAAGGATATGCAGGTGTTGTTAAGAGATGGGGATTTCACGGAGGTCCAAAAACCCATGGGCAGTCGGATAGACACAGAGCCCCAGGTGCAATCGGACAAGGAACAACTCCGGGCAGAGTCTACCGCGGCAAAAAAATGGCGGGAAGAATGGGAAACGCGCGAGTTACTATTGAGAATCTTGAAATAATGGAAATTACAAATGACGGAGTGCTTATAGTCAAAGGTTTGGTTCCAGGCATCATAAACGGACTTATGATTGTTAAGAAAGTCGGAGAAGACAAGAAATTTGTACCGCTCTATTCGGACAAGAATGAAGAAGATGAGAAGCCTGCAATCACAGAGAGCACTGAGGAGTCCACAGAAACACAGAGTTTGAGTTCAGAAAACTCAGATAGTTCGGAAAATCAGAATGTCAGTGAATCGGAAAATCAGAACAAATCAGTAGAGACTGCCCCAGCTGAGGATTTGAGTTCGGAAGAATCAGAGCCAGAAGCAAGCAGCCAGGAGCCAGAAGCTAAATCTAAGGAGATAGCCAAAGATGCCAAGTAAACCTACAAAAAGTAGCACAAGTATCAAAAGTACCAAGAGTATCACGGGGAAAACCGCTCGTGGTACCAGTGCTACCCGTGGTACTGTTTCCACCTCGAAACTTTCAGCTCCTGTCTATGATGCAAAAGGGGCAAAACACGGAAGTATTTCTTTACCCCGTGAAATATTCGGAACAAAAATAAATAATCCCCTTATGGCCCAAGCCGTAAGAGTATATCTTGCGAATCAGAGAACGGGGGGAGCCTCAACAAAAGGAAGATCGGATATAGATCTTACAAAAGCAAAATGGTATAGGCAAAAGGGGACCGGGCGGGCAAGACACGGTGCAAAATCTGCTCCGATTTTCGTAGGAGGAGGAGTAGCGCACGGCCCAAAACCCAGAGATTTTTCTCTCAAACTCCCTAAGAAAATGAAAAAAGCATCGCTCTATTCCGCTCTTTCTCAGAAGGCATCAGCGGGTGAAATAATTATTCTTCAGGGTTTTTCGAAAACCCCGCCAAAAACAAAAAATATGGACGCGCTTATTAAAAAAATTACAGGTGATTCGTCCAAAGGACGATCGGCCTCCGGCCGAAAAAAAGAAACAAGAACTTTGCTTGTAACTTCAGCAAAACCAAGTGAGCTTGAAAATGTATATAGAGCGGGAAGAAACATAAAAAATCTTGAGATACTGACCGCAAATCTTATTAATACGTATGAAATACTGCGAAATAAAAACATTTTTCTTATGAAAGAATCTTTAGAAGTTTTAGAAAATTTAAAAGGAAAATAATGAAAAAAATAATTCTTGGACCAATTATTACTGAAAAATCTATGAATGATGCAGGATCGGGTAAATTTACTTTTAAGGTAGACAAGTTTTCTAATAAAAATCAGATAAAGAGGGAAATTGAAAAAAATTTCAAAGTAAATGTGGTTGGTATTTCAACCAATATAGTAAAAGGAAGAACGATAAGGACAGGGGTAAGGAGAATGGAATCAAAAATTTCAGATTTTAAAAAAGCAATCGTTGCGCTTGAAAAGGGACAAAAAATAGGTCTATTTGAGCTTGGAGAAGAAAACAAATAAATAAAGGTATCACGGGTATCAAAAGTACCACGAGTACCAAAGGAAAACGAATATGAAAAAATTAATGACAATTAAAAAACAAAAATCAGGAAGAAGTCGGGGAAAAGTTGTGGTTAGGCATCAAGGTGGCGCACACAAAAGGTTTATAAGAAACGTGGATTTTAAGAGAAGGGGAAGAGCAATTGGGAAAGTTGTTTCCCTGGAATATGATCCCGGAAGATCAGCTGACGTTGCGCTAATTCAGTATGCGGACGGGGGGAAAAGCTATATAATAGCGCCTCAGGGAATAAAAATTGATCAGAAAATTGAAGCAGGAGAGAAAGCCTCAATTACTATGGGCAATGCCCTTCCGCTTTCTGCGATTCCCGTAGGAACTGTAGTTCACAATGTGGAATTAACTCCCGGGCGCGGTGGACAAATTGCAAGAGGAGCAGGAACAGGGGCAATAGTGCAAGCAAAAGAAGGCAATTTTGTACAGCTTAGGCTGCCGTCAGGAGAAATAAGAAAAGTAAACATTTCCTCCATGGCAACTGTTGGAGGGGTGTCTAATACAGATTGGAAAAATGAGGTAATCGGCTCAGCCGGGAGAAATAGACGAAGAGGAATTCGCCCAACTGTTAGGGGTGTTGCCCAGAATCCCAGATCTCATGCTCATGGAGGTGGGGAAGGTAGATCCGGAGTAGGTCTTAAGATCCCAAAAACTTATGCCGGACGCCCATCATTTGGAAAAACAAGAAAGAAAAAGAAATATTCGAATAAATACATTATTTCCGGAAGAAAATAAAAATTCAAAATGCAAAATTCAAAATTACAATTTAAAAATCAAAAGTTTATTTCTCGATCCGCCGCAGGCGAGATCGAAGAGGAAAGGCCAGCTTCAAAGCCGAAGTCCGTTTAGGACAAAGGTACAAAGCTGTGACTTGACGATGTCAAGAAGCTCTAAAAAAGGTCCATTTGTTGACCAAAAATTAATAAAAAAAGTAATGCTGCAAAAGCAAAGTGGAGATAAAGCTGCTATCAAAACGTGGTCAAGGGCCTCACAAATTCCGCCCGAATTTGTCGGACATACTTTTGCAGTACACAACGGCAAAAACTTTATAAATGTTTTTATAGCTGAAGGAATGGTAGGACACAGACTTGGGGAATTTGCGCCAACCAGAACATTCAGGAGTCACGGAAGAGTTGTTGCCAGAGAAATTTCTAAGACATAACTATGAATAATACCAATACTACAAATGTCAAATACTACAAATATTTCAATATTGGAAATTTGAAATTGGTATTTATTGGTAGTATTACGAACGGAGTGAGTCTATGCAGACAATAACAAGAGTTAACAATATAAGAATCAGTACAAGGAAAATAAGATTGGTAACCGATTCAATTTCAGGTTTAACTATAGATGAAGCATCGGATGCATTATCTGTTATTCCAAAAAGAGGAGCAAAGACAATAGATAAGATACTAAAAAATGCAGTGGCAAATGCCGTAAATAATTCGCGTCTTGAGAAAAACAATTTGATTATAAAAAAAATAGATATAAATCAAGGGCAGTCATTAAAAAGATATAGGCCCTCAACCAGGGGCAGAACCCATCCTTATTTAAAAAGAGCAACGAATATCCGTATAGTTTTAGAAGAGAAAGTGCCTGTTCATAGTTTGTCGGATGAAAAACCTGCAACCGCTGAAACACAGAGTTTGAAACAAGACAAATCCCAAAAATCGAAGATTTTTGGAAAGGAGAACAAAAATGAATAAATACCAATATCCAATTTCAACATTGGTAGTATTTGACATTTGTAGTATTGGTTTATTCCCGACTGAAAGGAGGGCCTGTGGGACATAAAGTAAATCCAAAACTATTCAGACTCGGCCCTGTTTATAATTGGGACAGCAGGTGGTTTGATGAGAAAAACTACAAAGAAACACTTCTCGAAGATTATAAGCTGAGGCGTGCGCTTTCGG
>CAZFNO010000040.1:0-6195 GCA_964520695.1 uncultured Gammaproteobacteria bacterium
GTAGGACTTTCAACAATAACTAAGTTTTTCATAACAACTTAACCAGTTTAATCTAAATGATATCATCTCTGTCAAGATCTCAATCCAACTTGAGAACGAGTGGTAATATCTCAATAAATTCTATATAATCCCCTCTTATGGAAAGAGGGAACACCCCAGAATTAAGATATTTACCGCCCGATGAGCAATTCTTGTTGGCTTCAAAGGTGAATAGAATTTCCGAATTAAGACCAGGTGATCCCGCACCCTTCCCTTTGGTTACTTGGGCGCAAGATGTTGTAAAAGCTTTGGATCCAAAATTAAAACCTACAGGGATGCGTGAAATTATAAGAAGAGTCGGTAGTCCTGAAATTTTGAACTTTGCAAAACGTTTTCGCTTTGGAAAGAGATTTCAAGGCGCTACTGAGTTTGGGTCAATACGCATAGCTGAGAATGATAGCGAATATAGATTAAGTTCAAGAGATTACGATGATGAATATAGAATTGGTGGCTATGTTGCATCTAAATATGTACACGGGTCACATACCCATTTAATCTTGGAACCTTTTTTTGGAAGAACCGCACGTTACAAACATGGCACGTTACAGGATATGAATGTAATAATCTACAGGAATAGTGATCTGGCTATAATAGGCGTCGTGAGGAATATAGGAGATTCAAATGGAGAAGTAATCTGGAGAGCAAAAGCTTTGCAAGCGCGAGAAAGATCAGGTGCTAGGAAAAAAAATCTTTTGTACGGAAGTAAAGGAAATTAAATGTAAATTATTTTTCGATCGAATAATTTCCACCTGAGTTTTTGATCAGGCCTTTTATTTCCATCATAGAAAGAATGGTCCCCGTTTTTGAAGAGTCGAGATTTAAGCGGCGGACAATCTCGTCAAAATGCAGCGGCTCATTTTCAATCAGCTCAATAATCGAGTATTCCTCCTTCGTTAGACTTTCGAACTTTTGTTTATTCGTCCTTAACTCATGATTCATGATTCCTAATTCACGTATAACATCGTCCGGTGATACGACGAGTCTCGCTCCTTTTTCGATCAAACGAAGAGGTGCTGCAGACAGACTTGAAGTAATCGGTCCCGGTACTGCAAAAACTTTTCTTCCAAACTCAAGTCCGAAGTCGGCCGTTATGAGCGAACCTGAATCATGTGCTCCTTCTGTGACTAAAACTCCTTCAGATAATCCTGCAATGATTCTGTTGCGCGATGGAAAACTTCCTTTACTCGGCGGCTCTCCGGGAGGAAATTCGGAAACAATCAAACCACCGGAATCCAGAATATCTTCATACAATTTTTGGTTTTCCCTAGGATAGGGCAAATCCACCCCATTTCCTAAAACTGCAATTGTTGGACCACCCGCCTCAATTGTCGCCTTGTGCGCTACTCCGTCTACCCCATATGCCATTCCGGAGACAATTACCAAACCCGCATCCGACAAGCTCTGCGCAAACATTTGGGTAATTTCCCTTCCATAAGAAGTAATGTGTCTTGTCCCAACAATCGCTATAAACGGAGGGGTGGTGCGAGTGGAAGGGATCCCGACAGCGCGCAGGCGAGTGAATCGTTGTCGAGCACTGGCGGGAGGGAGAACGAGCGACAGGACCCCGACGTTACCTTTTACATAAAGAACAATTGGAGCGTTTGGAATTTGCTTGAGCAGATGAGGGTATTCTTTGTCAACCAAACAGACAAAAGAAATTTTTTGTTTCTTGAGTCTCTCTAGATAGGACTCAATATCAAACTCTTTTCGAAAAACTTCAAACTTTGCGGCATAACTCTTCCCTATTATTGGCCCGAGTGTTTCTTTCGAGCTTTTCCAGGCATTTTCTGCCGAGCCAAAATGTTTTAAAAGTTTTTTAAACTTAATCGGTCCAACTCCCGCAAAATTCGAAAACCCCAAATAATAATTTCTTTCCTCCATACCTTCAGTCTATATCTAATCTCTTATTCTAATCTTAAGAACAGCCCTGCCCCAGCATTACCTTAAGCGTTGTCTTAAGCTTCATTATTTTAAACTTCGTCCTTACTTACACATCTTTTCACCGCGATAGCATCAAAAAGATGTACGTCTTTGCACAAATCATTTGTCTCTTGTCTCCACTCCTCCCCTTTTAAACTCTGGAGATTTCTTTTGCCAAAATATAGACCACATAACGCTCAACTCCCAGCTCGTAACGGAGAAAATCTATCTCATCTCTACACTCATATGGGGTATAAAAAACGCTCTCCTGAAGCTGATATAGTCCCATTTGTTTAAGCTTGTCCCGAAAAAAATCCCGAGCCTGTTTGTTTTTCTCAGGAATATCAAAAACAATTATCCTCCACAGGCCATCCCTTTTATTCTTCTTAATTCGCAAATCATCTAATTTATACTGAATTATTTTTTTCTTCCCCTTATCGGTAAGCGTCAAAGAAAGGTTACCGTCTTGCTCCTTCCATGATATTAGCTCCTGCTTTTCAAGTCTTCTTATTGCCCCACCCAACTGCCCGCGTTTTTTTATCTTATTCCATTTTTCTCTATTTATTTCTTTATATAGATATCCTAATCCCGGAAATGCCAGTGCTATTCCAATAATTGCGCCTGCTCCCAGAGCAAGGAGAATAGCCTTCGTTATTCCCCTCGCCGAAACAAATTCACGAATTTCAGCCATACATCTAATTATAGCGATAGCGGTAAAAAAATGTCAATTCGAGATGAGACTACAAAGTTTGCGGAATCATAATTTATGAAATCATAACAAGCTATATTTGAGATTTAAAAATAACTCCAACTACTAAAATGCGGGGTTATCTGGAAAACCACTCCTCCAAAATCTCCTTGGCGATTGGGGCGGCAACATTTGACCCTTCTCCTGATTCTTCTGCTAGAACCGTTACAACAATTTGCGGATTATAAGCCGGGGCAAAAAGCGTAATCCATGCGTGAGGCTTGGTATCTTCTCCTCCATGCTGGGCAGTTCCTGTTTTACACGCAACAGTAACTATCCTTACGTCGGATTTTTTTGCCGAGGCTGTGGACTCAGGAGCCTCTAAAAAATTCTTCCCGTCTATTTTTAAGTTTTCATTCCTGACTTTAAAGTTAAATAAAGGATAGGCCACTCCTCCCGGACTGCAAGACTGGGTCATGCCTTTTCTTATGGGTTCAACAGTCTTTTTATTTAGAAGGTTTTTGTCTATTTCTTTTTTACCAAGATCTTTAAAAACATAAGGCCTGTAAAGTTTGCCTTCATTTGCTATGACCTGCGCCCATGAATTAACCTCAAGCGGCGTTGCAAGAAGATATCCCTGACCGATTCCAATATGATATGTGTCGCCTAAATACCACCCCTCCCCTATGTTTTTTCTCTTCCACGCATCATCCGGAACAAGTCCTGCCGCTTCACCTGACAAATCTATCCCCAAACCCTTATCTATATAAAAAGCACGCGCCATAGCAGCAAGCTTTTCGATGCCGATTTTTTCTGCCAGCTTGTAAAAAAAGATATCATTTGAACGCCCGATTCCTTTTATTACATCCACTTCTCCCTCTTTTCTTCCATAATCGGTAAAATACCAGTTGGCAAAAGAAAATTGTCCTATTCGCAGTACCCCGGTGTCTTCTACTTTATAGGAGGTATCAATAATTCCATTTTCAAGTCCTCCTGCTGCTGTAATAATTTTAAACGTAGAGCCGGGAGGATAAACACCAGTTATTGCTCTGTTAAGAAGCGGCTGGTTTTTAAGATCTTTAAGAATTTGATCTATTGAAAAATAGGAAGATTGAGTAGATGGTTTGTACAAAACACCCTGGGTAAATAAATTCGGGTCAAATGAAGGTTTAGAGACAAGAGACAAGACCTCGCCTTTTGGGGTTGTTACAACGATAGCTCCTTTCTTAACTTTTTCAAGAGCTTTCCATGATCTTTTTTGAAGATTAAGATCAAGAGTCAGTTTTATATTTTTGCCGGGAATTGGATCGGTTTGTCCTAAATTTCTTATTATTTTCCCAAAACTGTCAACTTCAACAAGTTTTTTCCCGTCGATTCCTTTCAAAAATTTTTCGTACTGAGCTTCAACGCCCATTTTACCAATCACGTCTCCCGGAAGATAGTCTTCAAAAAAGTCTTTTTTAAGTTCTCCTTCAGAAATCTGACCCAAATATCCTAAAACGTGGGAAAAGGCTTCCTTTTGGGGATATTCTCTTAGGGAATCCACCTCAAGTTCCTGGCCTTTCCCTAAAAGCTTAATTGCTTCATCTTCCCCAATCAATCTAGTCTTCCCCGATACGGTTTGTCTGAATCCCGGAGTATTAAAAACCAAAGGGGTGCTATTGCGGTCAAAAATTATGCCACGAGGGGCATGAATTACCACTGTTTTTATCCTGTTGGAATCTGAGAGCTGCCTGTAATAACTCCCGTTTACTATCTGAAGAAAAACCAGCCTAAAGAAAATTAAAAGCAAAAAAACAATAAGAACAACTGGTATTAAGTAATACCTCATACCTCTTTCTTTTTTGTCTTCCAGGTAATTTCCCCGTCTTTTAATTTTTTCGGTAGATATGTTCTCTCCAAAAAGCAAACCTGTTTTGACCATTATTATCAGACTCCTGCCATCTTATTTGATTTTTTAAAAAATAAAAATGAAGTAACTGTAAACAAAACAATTATTATTGAATGGAAAATAATCTGTCCGGTCCCAATAAAAAATAAATAAAAAAGGCTTCCCAAAAATGAGGCAGCAGTCAAAAATTGAAAGGTCCCTGCTTCAAATTTTTTATGATATAAAAAAATTATAAATACAAATGCTACAAAATAAAGGCTTGATAAGCCAAGAGTTCTTTGGGTTAAAATATCCAGGACAAGACCTCCGGCAAATGCCAGCAAAAAAACATAACTCTCCCGAATAAAAACCGCCGAAATAAGAATTACTATTAAAACTAAAGGAAGAGAGAAAATACTGGATTCTAAAAAAATAGCAATGATTAGTGATAATAAAATTGTCATTTTAATATGAACACGTGGGTTAGATTTGAAAAATCCAAAAAACTCTGAACTCTGGCTTTCTGAAATAGTTCCTGAGATTCTTTTTCAACAGATGAAATTTTTCCAATAATTAGATCCGGCGGATACCCCAAGCCTTCCTCATTAACGTCCCCTTTTGTAAGAATTAATTCGTCTTTTTTAAGTGTTTGACTAAGAAGAACATTATCCAGAATTAAGCTGCCTCCTGTACCTTTGATAATTCCATTAACACCCCCTTGAGATTTAGCAGAAATTGATAATGACTCATTTATAACAAGCATAACTCTTGATGAATCTTGCCTTACCTCACTTATATGTCCCACCACATTATTTTCCAGAACCACAATGTTGCCGATTTCTACTCCGTCATTTTTTCCTTTGTCAATAATAAAAATTTGGGGGATGCTTTCTCCGGGAATAAAGGCGGGTACCCCTATTACCCTTGCGGGAATAAGGGCTTCGGGAACACTACCGGAAACTGCAAGCTGGTTCTTAATACTCTCTAACTCAACCTCTAATTTTTGCTTATCAACAATTTGGCGCCGCAAAAGTCTGTTTTCTGAAATAAGATCCGAGATCTGATTATTCTGAAGCCCGCTTAAGGTAAAAAAATTAATAAGTGTGCTTCTTATCGGAGCAGAGCTGAATCCTACATATGACGCAAGACTACTAATAATTCCGGATTTGCCAATAAATATAAAAAGAAAGCAAAGCGAAAAAAAAACTAAAAAAAATGGAAGAAAATTCTGTCTTTGTTGCATGACAAACGTTTAACTATTCTAGACCCTTGGGGAAATTGTTACAAGCCCAATTTTACCTCATAACAGTTCACACTTCTAACACAAACGTTATTGTTCGAGCACAACGAAGTGAAGTCGAGAACCCTTCGGTCTTGAGCTCTGGGTTGAAAGACTTCTCGATTCTCCGCCAGCCGGCGGATTTCTCGAAGAATAATCATGTCAAAACCGTGAATAGTTCCTTTACCTAAGACCTCCGATCACTTTTACCCTATCAAGAAGTGCTTCATCTTCCAACACCTTTCCTGTACCCCTGACAACAGTTGTCAATGGATCTTCGGAGCGGATTACCGGAATATGGGTCTTGTCAACAATCAGCTGGTCCATTCCGTAAAGAAGAGACCCTCCCCCTGTCAAAAGTATCCCGTGTTCTAGTATATCTGCCGTTAGCTCGGGAGG
>CAZFNO010000041.1:0-6077 GCA_964520695.1 uncultured Gammaproteobacteria bacterium
TTACTACACGTTTCATAACCTTAAACTAGTGTAGCAAATGTGGTGTTACCTTAAGAAATTCTTGAATCAAAACTATTTGTTTGATAAGATAAATCGTCATGTCAGATGCGCGAGATTCATTTTTTACAACAGTCGGGTGTATGGACGGGCGGGTTCAAGAGCCGATTGCAAAGTTCGGCCGGGAAAAGTTTGACGCCCAGTTTCCCGATACCATAACAGAGGCGGGGCTTGTTGGCTTACTTGCATCTAACGATACGGGATCGTCAAGGCTAATTTTGGAATCAGTTAAGAAAAAGATTCTTATTTCATTAGAAAAACATCACTCAAGAGGAATCATAGTCCACGGGCACCAGGACTGCGCCGGAAATCTTGTTTCGGATGATGTTCATAAGAAGCAAATAAAAAAAGCGGCAGAGTTTATTAGTTCACTAGTTTCAAATATTTCCGTTATCCCTGTTTTTGTTGAGAAAATTGATGTAGAGTGGAAAGTGAGAGAGTTGGCTTAAAATTTAATATGTTTACTTAGGAAGCTGCCCAATAACTGCTGAGATTGTTTCTTTAAGGACCGACTGATCAAATCCCTGGGCAGATACCAGAGTTTGCGGAAGAAAGTTAATAAATGCTGGGTCATTGCCGTTTTTTGAGAAAGAAACTGTGGCAATTATTCCTTTTCCGGAAACCGATTTTTGCTCTGGCTTTATGCCTAAAACAAAAGATGCTCTGCCGTTCTCATTGTCAATTTCTTTTAAAATTAGCTGAGGCTCAGATAGAAAATCGCCGGCAGTTAAGTCAAATTCTGTTAAGATTTCAGGATCAAAGTCAAGCTCAATCTGGACACCGGTTATTTTGTTATCACCGGAATCGATAATTATATCCATCTCGTAAATTCCTGATGAGGTTGATTGCCTTATTTCATCGGAAAATATCAGAGACGAGTTGGCAAAATCCTTCTTTATTTCCCCAGAACCAGGAGTTGTAGGCGATTTTCTGGAATTAATGCTCAGTGCCAGAAGAACTCCGGTTAGTATAACAAGACCTGCAATAAGAAGAGGGGTTTTATTTAATTTACTAAGTCTCTTAGTAAGTTTTGAAATTTGTGAAACGTTTTCTTTTTTTTGATTTTCTTCCATATTTATATTATTCAGTTTTATTAAAATTTATTCAAGGCAACGGAATTCCCGGCTGGTTGGCAAGTTCTTTAAGCCACAGTGTGTAATCATCCTCATCTACAATCCCGTCATCGTTTAGATCAGACCAGGTCTTATAATTTGCGTCCGCTTCGCATGCAGTAGTGCTTTGAGCATATATAGAACAGGAAATAAGGACGTTATAATCCAAAAGGTCAATGCTGTTGAAGGATTGGTCTAATTTATTAATGTCCCCGGCTATTAAATTGAAATTGGTTCCTGAAAGAGTCCTTGTTTGTCCCGCAGTTATGGTTGCAGAGCCTGGGAATTGCGTTCTTAAGTATTGCGACCCTTCTACAAAAACATTATAAGTTCCTGTTTGGAAACCTGATGGGAGAGTAAATCCTCCCTCAAATTTTTCGCTACTTGATGAGTATGTGAATGTTTGCTCGGTTGAATAAACAGGCGAATTATCTGATGTGTCAAAAATGCTAACCAAAAAAGTTCTGTTAGGATGAAGCGGATTTTTATTTCCGCCAAGAGGAATCCTTGGAGTATTTCCTATTCCGTCAGCACCAACCACTAAAGAAAGTAAGGTAAGTTGAGGGAGAGGGGTTGGCGAGGGCATTGGGGATGGAGTAGGAGTAAAAGTTGGCGTTTGAGTAGGTATTAGAGTAGGCGCTGGAGTATTTGTAGGAGCCGGCGTAAATGTAGGAGATGGGCTTGGCGTTGGGGTTGGGTCTGGATTCACAACAACGTACCTTACATTTTGAGTAAGCTGTACGCCACCAACTTTTTGTGCGGAAACCGTAATTGTCTTTGGCCCGTCAACCGCGTCTGATGGAGGAGTAACCTTAAGATTTGTTTCGCCTGATGCTCCCGGATTAAGCACAAATTGAGCCTCCTCAAGACTTAAATCCCAAAGCGGATTATTAAAGCTTACTGCGTCAAGATTTACATTTGCAGGATTGCAAGCCTGGGAATCATTATTGGTTACCTTAACGGTGAAGGTTTTTTCCTGTCCGGCTTCTCCAATAATAGTATCAGGTGTTACTTCAAGAGCGGGATTTTTTTCTTCGCACTGGGGGATAGAAGTTGGGCTTGGGCCCGCCTTGACTCCAAAATTATTATTTGTTAGCGAGTTGCCTCCGGTTAAGTTTATTGAATACGTATTAGGATTGGTTGGAGATGTTTGTTCCCACCCAGCCTTAGGAATAAGTGTCAAAGTATAATTTCCCTCGCATAATTCACCGAAAACGTAGCCTCCAGATACATCTGTGGTAATAGATTTTGTAGGCTGGCCGTTTGCTGAAAGCTGAAGAGTCCAGCCTTCGAGATCTTCTTCGTTCCCGTCCTGTATGCCGTTACCGTTAATGTCGTTAAAGACAACACCTGAGATTGACCCCTCTGCAACAATTTGGGAAATTTGCTGATAAATAGTATCCAGCTGGTCAGTTGTGGGACTTGCAAAGTATTTTCCGCCTGTTATGTTTGCCATTTTCTTAAGAAAAGAACTGTTAATTTTAGTTCCTAAACCAATTGTATAAAATATTACACCAGTTTCCCCGTGCGCTTTTTTTAGCTCTTCAAGCGCTTTTCTCTCAGCAAGATTTTCACTCACTCTGGAATTTGACGAGCCCCTGATAACATTTGATCTTCCGTCGGTTAAAAATATAACTACTTTTTTAACGCCATTTCTGCCACCTTGTCTTATTGCGATTTTTGATTTATAAATACCGCACTCGACGCAGGTACTTCCATTGGCAGATAGTGAATTAACCGCATTTTTTGCTGCATCATAATTACTCGTTAAATTTTGGTCAACTGTTGATTGCGTTGCAAAAGATACAACACCAACGTGATTCCTTGTATCCTTGGCAAGTGTATTTATAAAATTCCTTGAAGCAACTTTTGCCGCGTTCATCTTGGAATTGGATCGGCCGCTTGACTCCCTCATGCTGCCGGATCTGTCAATTGATAAAATAACGTCAGCTTGAGCCTTACTGCACACCAAAGAACTTGAGGTTTGCGCCCAGGTTTGCTGATTTTTCAGAAGAAAAAATGCCGGAATAATTGCTACGAATAAAAATAAAGAGAATAAAATCTTTAAAAACCTCGGCATATAACTCCTTGTAGACTACAATTTATACTATATAAAGTAAAGCTTTATCTAGTCAAGCATCCCTTTTCTTCTTTTAAAAACTTGGGGTAAATGATAAACTCATTTCAATTATTAAATGACACTTTCGGACAAAGATATAAAAAAGGCAATAAAAGAAAAAAAAATTATAATTTCTCCAAAGCCGGATTTTTCCAAACAGCTTGGAAGCTGCTCTATAGACCTTCGGCTTGGGGGATCATTTCGGGTTTTTGAACACAGCCTTCATGGTTTTATTGATCCCTCTTATAAAGACTACAGTAATGAAATAACTAGAAAAATTAGTATAAAGAAAGGAGAGAAATTTATAATACAACCGGGTGATTTTGTTTTGGCAGTAACGCTTGAAAAAGTTACAATAGCACCGGATTTGATGGGAAGACTTGAGGGCAGGTCGTCTCTTGGAAGGCTTGGTTTGGTAGTTCACTCAACAGCTTCCGTTTTTGATCCCGGTTGGGACGGTAATCCTGTTTTAGAACTTGGAAACTTAGGAAGGATGGCGGTTGCCTTAACAGTTGGCATGAGGATTTGTGCAATGACATTTGAGCAGCTTTCATCGCCGGCTGAGGCGCCATACAACAGCAAAAAATTTGCAAAATATAAGTTTCAGACTACGCCACTTGAGAGTAAAATCCATGAGGAGAATTAATACTACCAATGTCAAATACTACAAATAATAAAAAAAACCAGAAAATAGTTATTGAAATATTTAAGTTTTGGTAGTATTTGTAGTATTGGTAGTATTTTAATATGAAATATCACGTTGAGTTTGATTTAGATTTTAAGAGAAATAAATACCCCGGAAAATTTGTGGTACTTGAAGGTATTGAAGCATCTGGAAAAACAACCCAAGTCGCCCGACTTGGTAAAAGACTAAAAGGTGCAATACTTACAAAAAATCCAACCGATGGAGAAATTGGCAGTTTCATTCGCCGTGAAGTTTTAGGAGGGAAAACCAAGATACCTCCGGTTGCATACCAATATCTTTTCGCAGCTGACCGCGAAATCCAGCAGGCGCAGATTATCGAACTTTTGAAAAAAGGAAAGACGGTTATTTCAGACAGATATTTTTGGTCTTCAGTTGCTTATGGAATTGCGGACAGACAGGATCTTGATTACAGCGATTGGGAAAATGTTTCCCTAACTGCACTTTCTGCTTTATCTATGTATCATCAATTTTTACTTCCCGATTTAACAGTTTATTTGGACATCACGCTTTCGGAATCGTTAAGGCGAATAAAGGGTTCAAGTAAACATACGGAAATTTATGATAACCATAAGATGAATATAAAAATAAAAAGAGGATATGATTGGTTGATTGAAAAGTTCCCTAAAGAATTTGTAATAGTTGATGGTGATGGGAAAAGATCGGAGGAAGAAATAACAGAAGAAATACTAAGTTTTATTAAAAAAATAGAGAAATAAACTCGAAATCCGAAGCACGAAATCCCTGCCTGCCGGCAGGCAGGCGAAACAAATTCTAATGTTTTAAACATTCGAAAATTCGAATTTTGATATTGTTTCGAGTTTCGAAATTTGATATTCGGATTTTAAGTATTATGATTCTTGGACCCAAACTTTTATTAAAACTTGTTAAAACAAAAAAGCTTGTCGAAGGTTTATCTGAGCGGGAACTTACAAATCCTGAAGGTGCAGGGTTTGATCTGCGGCTTGGTGAGGTTTTTAAAATTTCAGGAACAGCTTTTTTAGGGGAGACTCACAGACAAACACCGGATATTAAATCAATTGCTAAGTTTGATCCAAATAAAAAGCCCCACTCCGCTAAAGCTTCACGGGGTAAACAAAGCATAAAAATAAAACCGGGGGATTTTTATCTTGTTAAAACAATTGAAAAAATAAACTTACCTGTTGATCTTTCAGCTGTTATTATCCCGCGGACCACGACATTTCGCTCAGGGCTTTTTATCCGCACAGGCCCGATTCAGCCGGGATATCAAGGGGAGCTGACATTCGGCTTAAAAAATGTGGGACCGGTAACTGTTGAGATAGAAATGGGTGCGCGCTTTGTCCACGTTTTGTTCCACGAGGTTAAAGGCGGAGGATCGGCATACCGCGGGCAATGGCAGGGCGGCCGCGTCTCAGCCATCAAAAAAGAAAAACAAGTTTAAGTATTCGGCCAATCAACTATGAGCCGATTTTATATACCCCATATGTATAAATTCCTTTAGCCTTAGGAAAGTTAATTATTCCTTCTAGGGAATAAATTCTGAGAGGAAAATCATTTGCATTCCTTGTTAGTAATAGTAAATTACTTCCGTATTTTTTTAACATTCCCCCAAGAGATAAATCCACCATGCTTACATTTTGTCCATCAAGCTTATATTCTCCAATAAGATCGTAAATATTTTTTATGATCTCACCATCTGTTGGTAAGATATGTTTTGCAAATCTATCTATAAATTCACCCTTTGCTTTATAAGATAAACTATCAGGCGCACCTTTTAAAAACTCTGCCTTTACAAAATCGCTCGTAACTAAAGTCGCGCCTGCATCTGTTAACCTGCCAAATAGCTGAGTAAAAAAACGAAGATTGAACGAGGCATCAATGAACACATTCGTATCCATCAGTATATGTTTTTCCTTAAGGGAGATAATTTAGTTTGGAGACATTACTGCTTCCATTTTTCATTTTTTTCTGGGCATACTTATCTTCTTTAATAAGAACCTCTCTAACTTTTTTTGCAAGTTCATTTAGCCCTTTGGTGTTTATTTTTTGTTTTTCTTTGATTGGAGGAAGTTTGTTAATAGTCATACATTTATTTTAGCATAGA
>CAZFNO010000042.1:0-6033 GCA_964520695.1 uncultured Gammaproteobacteria bacterium
GAGTATTCAGATGATGATTTCAGAAATTCTTTTGAGGAGCATTCAGGAAAAGACGGATGGGAAGAATTTTCGCGGCATCTTTTATATCATAGGGGAACCTTTGAAGACGAGGCAGCATATAGGGATTTAATTCCAAAACTGGGTGATATTGATAAAAAGGCAGGAACCTGCCTTGTCCGGTTTTTTTATCTTGCAACACCACCCCAAAATTATGCCCAAATTCTGGACAGGCTTACCTCAACCGGTCTTTCCAAAAATTGCGGACATCCGGGACATGCTTTGACAAAAGTAATAATTGAAAAGCCTTTTGGGAAAGATTTTGAAAATTCAAAAGTTTTGGAAGAAAAATTATCTAACAATTTCGCGGAGGAGCAGATTTTTAGAGTTGACCACTATCTTGGAAAAGAAACAGTCCAGAATATTCTGGCATTCAGATTTGCCAACAGTATTTTTGAACCTGTTTGGAATAGTAAATTTATTGATCACATTCAAATCAACTGGGCAGAAAAAGAAGGAATTGAAAACCGCGGGAATTTCTTTGACGGAATCGGAATGCTAAGAGACGTTGTCCAAAACCACATTATGCAGCTGATCGCAGCCGTTGCCATGGAGCAGCCGAAAAGTTTTACAAAAGAGGATGTGAGGGGCGAGAGAGCAAAAGTTACAGGAGCGGTGAAACTTTCAGATACCCCAGCCGTAAGAGGGCAGTACAAAGGCTATTTAGATGAGGAAGGTGTAGATAAAAATTCAAACACCGAGACATACACGGCTATGAAAGTCTTTGTGAATACGCAGCGGTTTGAAAATGTCCCATTCTATATCAGGGCTGGCAAAAAAATGCAAAAGGATGAGATTTCAATATCTGTTGTTTTTATTCAAACCTGTCATATTTTATTTAAAGAATATGGCTGTCCTGAGGTGGGAAATGTTCTGACATTTAGGATTCAGCCAAATGAGGGGATATCGCTTAGGGTGATTGCAAAACAGCCAGGACATAGGCTGAATCTTAGGACGGTTGATATGAGGTTTGATTACAAAGAGGATTTTGGCACTTCAGGGCTTGATGCATATGAGAAGGTTTTACTTGATATTTTCTCAGGAGATCAGATACTTTTTACCCGATCTGATGAGGTAGAAAATTCATGGAGTCTTTTGGACAGTGTTTTGAAAAACTGGGAAAAAGATAAAAATCTGCCCATTTATGAAAATGGGACTTTGGGACCAAAGGGAGCAAAAGAGCTAATTGAAAAAGACGGAAAAAAATGGCTCTGATATTATTTTGATATTAGTATAGTGCTACATAGCACTATACTATAAACAATGGCAACAGGGAGAAGTAATTTAGTAAAAAGTGAAAACGAAGCTCTTGTGTCTGATTTAATTTACGCTATTGTGCAGGCGAAAAATTTTAATGATTCAGTTTTGTTTCTTCAGGATTTATTGACGAAAAGCGAAATGCAAATGCTCTCCAAGAGACTCCGAATAGCAAAACTTCTTTTAAAAGGTAAAACTTATAGAGAAATAGAAGATGCAATTAAAGTAAGTCATGGAACAGTAGCAAAAATTGCAGAATGGCTTGCGATGAAAGGGGAAGGTTTTAGAAAAGTAATAAAGAATCTTCCTGAAAAGAAAAATGAAAAACACTGGACAGAGCGATCTGATTGGGAGATGATAAAAAGGAAACACGGACTTTATTTTTGGCCGGAACTGCTTCTAGAAGAAGTTGTTAAACAGGCGAATGAAAAACAAAAAAAGAAAATTGGCGAAGTTTTAGATAAGCTAGATGAAAAAAGTGAACTATACAGAAGAATAGAAAAAATGATTAGGTAATTAGTATAGTGCTACATAGCACTATACCAGTATAAGCTGAATATTTTTAATATTCTATGAGTAAGACAATAAGTTTTGAGAAATTTAAAGAAGTTGAGATAAGAATGGGGAAGGTTTTAGAATGTGAAAAAGTAGAAGGGGCGGATAAGCTTCTTCGTTTGCAAGTGGATTTTGGTGAGTTTGACCGACAAATTATCGCAGGAATTGCACTTTGTTACACTCCGGAAGAAATAAAAGGAAAAACCCTGCCGTTTGTGGTGAATTTAGAACCAAGAATACTCAAGGGAGAGGAGTCTCAGGGAATGCTTTTAGCAACCAAGTCAAACGTGGCTGGCGCAGGCTCGAAGAAAGGGGAAGATATAGTTCTTCTCGAGCCAAATAAAAAGGTCGCCCCCGGAACAGAAGTTGTTTAATCCATTATCGAGTGTTTTAATTGAGAGTAAGCTTTGGGATTATTAAATATTTCATGAATAAGTGGTATTGCTTCTTGGAACGGAAGTGCACTATAGCAGTCGCAGTAGCCATTAAATATAAGTTCAACGTGAATGTTTTCCGAGACTCTTTTCATCTCCTCCAAAACTCTATTTGCACCTAAATTTTTATATTGCCTCCAACAACTGTTAAAAGTGTTGTGAAGTCTGATGCATTTTGAAAGAAATTCGATGGCGTCTTTGGAAAGATTAGTGTTTTCCAACACGCTTTCAATAATTAAAGAGCCCCAATAATCGTGCCCATTTGCAAGAGTTGTACCTTCCTCAATCTTTTGGTTGATGTGGAATTTTTCACCATTATCGTCAAATACTATCATCTTTCCAATGTCGTGGGTTAGAGCAAAAATCATCATTAAATCTTTTTTCTTTATTCCTGAAATTTCCTGATTTATGTAGTTATTAAATTTTTCTTTAGCCTCGGCGTTTGAAATAAAAGTTGCTGCTATTTCTCTCTGGGCAATATTATAAGTTTTAATTGAATGGTTATAGACAGGTTCTTTATTATGATAAGAATTATCTTCGATAACTTTTTTAAGTCTTAAGAAGCTCTTATTGTTTTTTATTTTTTCAACTGCCTCTTCAAGATTAAAATTCATGGGATTAGTTTAGCACACCAGTTTTTGCTTCACAATCTATAAGACCAGTAGGAAAGTTCCTGATACCATAACTGCTGCGCCTGCGAATCTTTCTTTAATATTTGTTTCTTTAAAAAATAAAGCACCTAAAATTACAGTAAATAAAGTAGAAAGTTTAAATATTGCGGTAACATAAGAAAGATTTGTCAGCGAAAACGCAGTAAATGCCGCGAGGGTTGCTAAAGCAGTAAATGGGCCTAAGATTAAAAACCACTTAGCATATTTTTTAAAAGAGGCATCAGGCACTTTTTCTCTAAAAGCAAAAGGGAATAAAAATAAGGTGACAATTATTGCGCCAATCAGTGAGGGGAAAATAGGAGTTACGGGTAAGGTTTCAAAAATTGCCTGCTTTTGGAGTATTGGAGTAAATCCCCAAATAAGATTTACTATCAAAAAAAGCTGAACACCGCGGTGGGTATAAAGATCTTTAAAAGGACGAAGGATGCCTTGTTTGATACTTGAAATATTAAGAAGGTAGGATCCTGCAACAATAACAAGAATACCCAAAAATTTTACAGGAGTCGGAGTTTCCCCCAACAATATTAGTGCAAAGACAAGAGTAAAAACAGGATTAAATGAGGAGATTGGAGAGATTAAAGAAACAGGGGAAATAGTAAGAGCCTTGAAATATAAAATAGCTGCGGTTGCATCTAGGACCGATGACATGAGGACAAACTTAAAGAAATTAAGACTTACTTCGGGTATTCGGAAAAAAAGCAGAACCAAAATTACCATAAAGGGGATTGTGAATATATTTACCGTAATCGCCAAAGATGCGGGTTTAAAGCCTTTTGTTATGTGTTTTAGAATAATTATTCCAATTGAAGTCCAGAAAGCAAAAAACAAAGAATACACAAACCACATAAATTGATAATAGCAAAATTGTTGACAAATTTGGGCTTTGGCAAGTAGACTGAAGGAATGCAGATTGGATTTGTTGGGCTGGGGAAGATGGGTGGCAGAATGGCATCGAAACTTCTAAAAGATGGTTTTGAAGTTCATGTTTGGAATAGATCGGCAGAAACTGTTGAAGAATTCAAAAGTCAAAATTCAAAAGTCAAAAATGCAAGTCAAAATTTAAAAGTCGCTGAGTCGATTGAGGATTTGGTTCGAAGTTTGGAAAAGCCTAAAGTCATCTGGCTTATGGTGTCACACAAGGCGGTTGATGATGTTTTGTCTGAAATTCGAAAGTATGCAGAAAAGGAAGATATATTAATTGACGGAGGAAACTCTTTTTATAAAGACACGCAAAGGCGTTTTGAGGAGTTCGAGAAGATGGGAATTCGTTTCCTTGGAATTGGGACAAGCGGAGGAATTCTGGCAGAAAAAAACGGATATCCTTTTATGGCGGGAGGATCGCGTTCGGGTTATGATTACATTAAGCCAATACTTGATTCATTATCCAAACCAAACGGAGGACACGAATATTTTGGAGAAGGAGGAGCCGGGCATTTTGTGAAGATGGTTCACAACGGAATAGAGTATGGCCAGATGCAGGCACTTTCGGAGGGGTTTGAAGTTTTGGAAAAGTCAAAATATAAATTTGATTTAGCAAAAATCGCAAGTCTCTTCCAGAAAGGAACAATAGTTTCAGGGTTTCTCCTGGACAGGATGAAAGACGCGCTGGAAAGAGGTGACTGGGAGAGCTTAATAGGCGAGATTGAAGCATCGGGTGAGGGTGAGTGGACTGTTGAGACGGCAAGAGAAGAAGGAGTTGAAGTTGAAAATATCAAACAAGCACTTGATTATCGAAAACGATCAAAAACCGATCAGAAAATAAAAAACTCTACAACAGCAAAACTGGTCTCAGCACTTAGGCGCGAATTCGGCGGCCACGGGGTAAAAAAATAGTTCAGATGTCAGAATCAATATAAATTGTTTCCGCTCGTTTGATTCTTTGCCCTAGCTCTCTTGTTTTTTGAAATGAACTTCTTTCTGCAGAAAAATCTGCAATTGCTTCAGGGCGGGCTATGCTGCTTGGATTTAAAACGAGCCGAGTATCCCTACTGACTGCTAGGTATTTAGCTAATTCACTTGAAAATGACTGCCTTAAAGCTGTAGGGTTATGAAAAACAATTCTTGTATTTTGCCCTTCTCCAATAACCTCTAACCTTGGAGACCTTTGCTTAAAACTTTTAACTCTCTCCACAAATATGGAATTATACTCCAAAATTTTAAATTATGCTATACTGATTTAGCTTCTTGCTCCTGGCTGCTGGCTAATAGCCAGATGCTAGTTGCCAGTCGCCATGTATGAAATATAGTGAATTTTTCCCCAAGGCAAGAAAGCAGGAATTTAAGGAGGATTTATCCACCAATGCAGTTTTACTTTCAAAAGCAGGTTTCATTGATCAACTGATGGCGGGGAGCTATACGCTTCTTCCGCTTGGATTTAGGGTAGTTGAAAAAATAAAAAATATAATTCGTGAAGAGCTTAATAAAGAGGGGGCGCAGGAACTTCTTATGCCGCTTCTGCACCCAAGAGAAATCTGGGATCAAACCGGAAGGTGGGCCGATCCAAAAGTTCAAGAAATAATGTATCAGTTCAAAGACATTCATGATAAAGAATTTGGTCTTTCATTCACCCATGAAGAAATAGTAATGAACTTACTTGGAAAGTTTGTAAAGTCTTATAAGGATCTTCCGGTAATGCTTTACCAATTTTCAACTAAATTCAGAAATGAACCGCGCGCAAAATCCGGAATTCTTCGCACACGTGAGTTTTTAATGAAAGACTTATATAGCGCTCATATTTCAGAAGAAAATATGCTTGATTTTTACGAAAAAGTTAAAGACGCTTACATAAAAATATTTGAGCGAATTGGATTTAAAGTTATAGTAACTGAAGCAAGCGGCGGCGTCTTTACCGACAAAAACAGCCATGAATTTCAAGTCTTATCAGATGTAGGCGAGGACACCATTTATTATTGCGACTGTGATAAAAACGGGTGTGATTGTAATTTTGCACAAAATGAAGAAATATATAGCGTTTCAGAAAAAGAGAAGTGTCCGAATTGTAGCGATAATTGTGAAATAAAGAAAGCAAAATCAATTGAGGTGGGAAATATTTTCCCTCT
>CAZFNO010000043.1:0-5962 GCA_964520695.1 uncultured Gammaproteobacteria bacterium
CTTTCCAAAGAGTATTCTAATTGAAAGTGTCCACGATGTATTTACACAATGCGATCAATTGACATCAATTTTTATCTGTGCTAATATTTTCGATTGTGGACAAAGAGGGTCTAGGAAATACAGATTTCGAAATTCAAAGAATGGACTGGGAGGGGCCAATCCATGATACAGCCACTGCCCACCCAGAAGATATCAGGCTTACTCATCTTACCGATTCTGCATTTACTGATCAAACAGAATCACATGATAAAAATCATGGATTTGACTCTCGCGCCGAAGAGATATGGGAAGGCGAAGGTGGCCCACCAAGGCCCATGCAATAGCTCCATTAATTAATTGCCTCGATTGTGTAGAGGATTTTGCCGGCTGGGGCTTCGACTTCTGCTTTTTCTCCTACTTTTTTGCCAAGAAGTGCTTTGCCAAGAGGCGACTCGTGGGATATTTTTTTCTCTTTGGGATCTGCTTCCCACTCTCCGACAAGAATAAATTCTTCTTTTCCCTTTCCAGTCCCCAATTTCACTTTCGAACCAAGTTTTATAGTGTTTGATTTGTTATTTGTTATAACAACAGCCTGTTTCAGAAGCTCCTCAAGCTCTTCTATTCTTCCGTCTATAAATGAGAGTTCTTCCCGCGCAACATTATATTCAGCGTTTTCGGATAGATCTCCCATATTTCTTGCCTGAGAAACTCTATTAAGAACTTCAGGTCGTTTCAGCTTAATCAGCTCTTCATGTTCTCTTTTAAGGTCTGAAAGTCCGTCGCGTGTTAGATATATTTTTTTAGTGTCCATATAATACAAAATCCCCCAGAATGGTAGTTATGAGGGAATTAAGTAAAAGAGATGATAGATGATAAATTTTTCTTTGTCAATAACCTAGAGTTATATAAAGTTATTATTTGATCGGGTTATTGCACAAAGTCGAAGCCTTCATCGGTTGGTAAATTATCATCTGCCTCAGACGCTCCCCCAAATAGTATTTCTGCCCCGCTTTCAGGAGAAGTGCCGGCCAGAATTGCGTTAACAGCATCTCTTAATTTAATATTTATTCCCTCATTTTTGCTGTTTTCGATCTCGGTTGAAGCATAAGGAGAAGAATAAGCTGTTAATGCTTGCTGCGCAAATACAAATGACTTTGTATCTTTCAGTTTCTCCAAAAGTCCTTTATTCGCAGGCGGAATTGCAATCTGGATATTTTTTGATGCCTGGGCCCAAATTTTTTCCTGTGTTTGTGCTTTTGCAAGAAACGCTAAAAACTTAAATGCTTCTCCCTGTTTATTGCTCCTTGCGGAAATTCCCTCCGCATAATAATTGGCTATGTTAAATTTCTCGTCTTGTCTTAACTGGGGTATGGAAATGACGTTAAAATTTAACGAAGGATTAAGTTTTCTAATCGCGGCATAATCTCTGGCAAAACCAAAATACATTGCAAGATTTCCCTGTGAAAAGGATAAAAGAGTTGAATCAGTATTATCCTCCCAGACATTGTTCCCAACCAGCGTAAAATTTGTATAGAATCTTAGCGCATCGGATACCCTCACATCTGTTTTCTGTAAATTATTAAGATCTGCCCTATTTTGCACAAATAGGAGAGAAATAATATCAGGCGCGTTATTCACATTGTTATAAGTTCCTATCCCTGCACCTCCTGTCAAAATTCTTCCCTGCTCATCTTTTTGAGTCAGGGACGCTGATGACTCAATAAACTCCTGCCAGGTGACTGGCAAGGTTATCTTTGTATTTAACTGGGCTTCAACACTTGCCACCAATTGAGGATTTATGTAAAGAGCGAGTGTATCCACCTCTGTTGGTATCCCTATTATCGCGCCGTTTTTAATCAAGTCTTTTTGATGAACGTCATAAAAATTCGACTCAAAATCTTTTCTCGATATAACTTCGCTGGGAATCGCAAGTAAAACATCTGACAAATCCTGATACCAGCTGTTGTGAAATCTGAAAACGTCCGGGCCTCTTCCCGCCTCAATCCTTGCAAGTAATTTTTCCCTATAATCTAGGGGGTCTTGTTTTTCGTATTTAACTTTTATATTTGGATTTTCTTTTTCAAATTCCGAGATTATAAAATTTGCAACTCCCTCCTCTTCCCAAGTCCCCCAGTAAATAATTTCTCCGCCGGTTTCTTCATTGGGTGTTTGGGGGGATCTACTAAAAAGGAAGATTATGAAAAAAATAACTGTTAGCGCTACAAAGGCAAAAATGCCAAAAAAAATAATCTTTTTAACTTTTGAATGTTTTTTTGACCCGCTGTCATTTTCAGCTGACGAACTTTGAGAGTAAGATAAAATATTTTCCTTATCCCCCGCAGTATTGCCTGCGGGTTCATTTATCTGATTCTGGGGAAGCACTGGGTTATCCATCACTATTTATAGTATAATATCTCTAGCTTTCAAACAATGAGATTCTCCATTCATAATATTAAATTAAAAAGGCCCAAATTTAAATTTAAAAAATTAAAAGTAAAAAAAATCAGCCACATAACTTTTTGGTTTTTAACTGGTGCTTCTCTTGCGATATTTTTTATTTCAAGCTTTTCCTACTTTGCTTTTCAAAAAACACACAGTGGTAAAGTTTACACAGGAATAAGCATTAACGGCATTGACTTCAGCGGGAAAACCGAACAAGATGTAAAAAATTATTTTGAAGGAAAGAATCTGCAAGTAAAGGATGTCACTTTTGTCTTTACTTTTGAAGATAATATTGCTTCTGTTTCCGCAAAAGATATAGAGTTTGGCTACGACTCAAATCTTCTGGCAAGACAGGCTATAACCCTTGGCAGATCTAAAAATCCGATTACAGATATAAGCATAATTATTCAGGCATACTTAAACGGTATTGATCTTCGGCCGTCATATACGCTTTCTGAGCAGAAACTGAATGAGTATCTGGCCGAGCTTTACGGCGAGATTAATGAAGAGCCGGTGGAGGCCGTTTTTAATTTTCAAAACGGGAGGGTTATAGAATTTAATGCCTCTGAAAACGGAAGAAAGGTTAAGGAGGAAGAGCTCAAGCAGCTGGTCCTGGGAAAGGCAAAGCTAATCCTCACTTATACATCACAGAAAATTGTTACAATTCCGGTTCCAACAGAGAATCTTGAACCCGAATTGACTACCGAAAAAGTAAATAACATGGGAATAAAGGAATTGATTGGAGTTGGTAAGTCGGAATTTAAGGGATCTATTCCAAATCGTGTTTATAATATAAATTTAGCCTCCTCCAGGCTAAATGGTATTTTGGTGCCACCCGGTGAGACATTTTCATTTGCCAAGGCAATCGGAGACATCTCTTCTTACACAGGCTATAAACAGGCTTTTGTAATTTCAGGGGGGAAAACTGTCCTTGGTGACGGAGGAGGGGTATGTCAGGTCTCAACAACTCTTTTTAGGGCAATTCTTGACAGCGGGTTACCAATTGAAGAAAGAAACGCCCATTCCTATAGAGTGGGTTATTATGAACAGGATTCACTTCCCGGAGTCGATGCAACGGTTTATGTTCCAAGCGTTGATTTAAAATTTAAAAATGATACGGCAAATCATGTCCTGATTCAGACAGAAGTTGATCTTAATAATTCTGTTTTGAAATTTTTATTTTACGGAACAAGTGACGGCAGAATAGCTGAAGTTGGAACTCCTGTTGTTACTAATCAG
Organism: uncultured Gammaproteobacteria bacterium; assembly: GCA_964520695.1. Lineage (GTDB taxonomy): Bacteria > Patescibacteriota > Microgenomatia > Levybacterales > UBA12049 > 2-01-FULL-39-10-A. The sequence goes on from CAZFNO010000043.1 coordinate 3,661, forward strand.
ACTCCTGCTCCTGAACCAAGATATGAAGATGATCCCTCCCTGCCAAATGGACAAATCAAGCAAATTGATTTTGCAGCGCCCGGTGCAAATGTTTATTTTACAAGAACAGTTACAAAAAATGGAGAGATAATAATATCAGATAAATTTAACTCAAACTTCAGGCCCTGGCAGGCCGTATATCTTCGAGGAACAGGGGGGTAAAAAAGTGACCTAATACCTAATTAACCTAATTGGCCTAATTTTGGTCATTGGTAAATTGGAATTTGTTTAGAAATTAGGATTTAGAAATTAGAAATTCGTGAATAAGATCTTAACTATCGATCATGCTGCTAAACTAAGCAAAAAATTAAAAAAGGAAAACAAGACAATTGTTTTGGCCGGTGGGTGCTTTGATATTCTTCATTATGGCCATATTGTTTTTCTCAAAGAAGCGAAAAAAAGGGGTAATACCCTTTTTGTTCTTTTGGAAAGTGATGAAAGTGTAAAAAAAAGAAAAGGGGAAAAAAGACCGATCAATTCGCAAATATCAAGAGCTGGGACGCTCTCAAAGCTTGGCTTGGTAGATTATATTGTTATGCTTTCCGGGGTGACAAAAGATGAGGAATATGATAGAATAATGTTCCAAATTAAGCCCGCTGTGGTTGCCCAAACGGCAGGTGATCCAAATTCTGCTCAAAGAAAAAAACAGTGTGAAATGGTTGGTGCAAAACTTATTTCGGTAACTAAATCGGTAAAGGGTGCATCAACAACAAAAATTTTGGAAAGATAAAATAAATTATGGAAATGCTCGACGGTTTGGGAGAATTTATTAAGAAAAATATAAGGTTAATTCTTGGAGCAGCCACAGTACTTCTTCTGATTGCTGTTGTAATTACCGCAGTAGTAAGAAACCAGGATTCGGAAACAAAAGTTCAGCTTGTCGGCAAAACATTTAATACTCAGGTTGCCAGATCAGAAAGTGAAAAACAAATAGGCCTTTCGGGAAGAGAGGTTTTGGGAGAAAATGACGGAATGCTTTTTGTTTTTGATAAGCCCGATTTTTACTCATTTTGGATGAAGAACATGAAATTTCCGATTGACATTATATACATAAACGGAGATAAAATTACTACAATTATCAAAAACGCTTCGCCTTCTCCCTCAAATGAAGATCTGGTAATTTATCGGCCAAAAGAAGAATCCGATAAAGTTTTTGAGATAAACGCAGGACTCGCGGATCAGTTGAAACTTAAAGAAAGAATGACTGTTGAGATTGAAAACCTCTAAACCTTATGCTAATTTTAGGCATCGAGTCAAGCTGCGACGAAACAGGAGCAAGTATTATTGAAGGAAACAAGGGCTCCAAAAAAGTAAAACTTCTATCAAATGTTTTGGCTTCCTCAGTTGCGCTTCATGCAAAAACAGGCGGAATAATTCCAGAAAGCGCAGCGCGCGAACAGGTCAAATTTATAATCCCGGTTATCAAAAAAGCAATTGAAGAAGCAGGAATAAAACCAAACAAACTTGATGCAATTGCCGTTACCAATGGTCCGGGACTTGTGGGTTCGCTTTTAATAGGTGTTGAAACAGCCAAAATGCTTTCTTATGTTTGGAATAAACAACTAATCCCTGTCAACCATCTTATCGGCCACATATACGCCAACTTTATAGAATCAAACCTTTCCCCTTCACCCTTTACCCTTAACACTAAAATAGATTTTCCTGCCATAGCTCTTATCGTCTCCGGAGGCCATACTGATTTAGTATTAATTAAACACCACGGAAACATTGAGTGGCTTGGCGGAACTAGGGATGATGCTGCGGGAGAAGCGCTTGATAAAATCGGAAGACTCTTGTCGCTTCCTTATCCCGGAGGTCCCCATATCGAACAGGCCTCAGAACGTGGCGACGCCAGTCGCTTTACGTTCCCAAGCCCTTTAATTAATTCCAAAGATTTTGACTTTAGTTTTTCAGGCCTTAAAACAGCAGTTTTAAGAGAGGTGGAGCGAGGGGTGACAGGAGTGGAAGGGCTCCCGACAGCGCGGAGGGAGACGAGTCGTGAACGAGCACTGGCGGGAAGGAAACGAGTGGCAGGACCCCGAGCAATTGTACAGTTGAACAATCGAATAATTTGCGATCTTTCTGCCTCTGTCCAAAAAGCAATAATTGATGTTTTAGTGAAGAAAACTTTAAACGCAGCTCGAAAGTTTAGCGCTAAATCCATCCTTCTAGGCGGCGGCGTCGCAGCAAACAGCAAACTGCGTGAGCAGTTTGAATGGTCAATTGTCAATGGTCAATTGTCAAATGTTAAACTTTTCGTCCC
>CAZFNO010000044.1:0-2089 GCA_964520695.1 uncultured Gammaproteobacteria bacterium
CCCTTCACCCTTGCCCCTTTAACCTTTTCTGGATCTCCGTCGAACATTTTCGGCAAACGAATCTCAACATCCGAAATAGTGTGCCCAACAAGATACTTTTGTAACCCAAGTCTGATGGTTTCCACTTCTGGCAATTCCGGCATTAAACTTTCTCCTTTCAAATTGTCACTTGAATGATCAGTTGTATAATTCCTTTGCTATCGCCATCTGAAATTCGCGAATATTTTCCATTTTTTCTTTTACTACTTTTTCTGTTCTTGATGGAAAAAGCCTAAAAGGATCATAGTAGTATGTAAAATCAGTGACTTTAGGAAGATTATTATTTTTGTCCATTAATCTTAGACTATAATATTTTCCTATTTTCCCAATATTTAAGTCCGGGATCCAACTTTCGCTTTTGAGCATTAAAACTAAGGATTTTAGAAATGTATCAAGGTTTTTAAGAAATTTTTTATCTTCATTTTTAGGATCTATTCTGGGTTTTTGGGATCCATTGATAAATTCCTGAATTATCATATTCTGGGAATTATTTCTCAAAAATTCGCTCTTCGCTATGTACTCCGGAGGAAAATAAATATTGATTTTCTCGTAAGCTTTTTTTGTGTTTATAAGATATTTTTCCTCTCCTACCTCGGGAAAGATCCCTGCAGGAATCTTAACAACAGTGTTTTTATCTTTCTTAAACACAGACCATTCCCAACCGCTTCCAAGATATTTTAAATTATTATATTCTTTTAGTGGCCTTCTTATAATTGACATAGATTTTATGTAAATCCATAATTCAGCCTCAAGTATGTTTAATTTATTTTCTCCCAGATTGAGAAACGACTGAAATCTAAATTCATCAATAGAGCCGTATGATTTTGGATAATTTTTTAACGAAAATTTATTTTTGTTCATATTTATTTTTTATAAAGTCCCTGATTTCCTTCTTAAATCGCGCTTTACTAAATTTCTGTGCGTACTTTTGGATTTGTGAAGTGTCGAACTTTGTCCGCTCGAACTTTTTTATGGCAGAAATTAATCCATTTACCGAATAATCATCAAACAAAATTCCTGTTGCCACTTGTCCTGAGCCTGCCGAAGGATCCACAACACTTTCTTTATACCCTCCTCCGTTATATGCGATAACAGGGGTTCCTGCCATCATTGATTCTACCGGAGTTATCCCAAAATCCTCGTCTTTTGCCAGCGCTAAAAATCCTTTTGCTCCTTTGTAAAGCTTAGCTAGCTCCTCGTCTGATACTTGTCCAAGAAATTCTATATTCTCACCCGCTTCATTTCTAAGCTTGTCATCGGAATAATATCCTGCTTTTGTTCCTGCAATTTTGAGCTTAAATCCCGCTTTTTTCGACGCTTCCACTGCCAAATCTAAACCTTTAGATCCTGTAATTCTAGACACTATAAAATAGTAATCCCCAGAAGATTTATGATTTATGATTGATGATTGATGATTTGAAATGGAGACCGGTGGATATATTACTACCGAATCCCGGCGATAAAACTTTTCAATTCTCTTCTTTGTTTCATTTGAATTTGCTATGAAATAATCTACTTTTTGGGATCTTTGAAAATCATACATACGAAGAAAATGCCCCACTATGCCTGCGTACCAGCGAACAAGTCTATATTTTTGAAAATTTACCGAAGTTGTGTACCCATAAAGCCAGCGCGGAGGCGTGTGGCAATAGCAAATTTCGATGGGTTTTACATCTAACATTTGACCTTTGACATGTGACCTTTTGTTTTTGTCACTTGTCAATTGTAAATTGTCAATTGTTCTTCTTGTTCCAAATCCCTTAGTCACGTACCAACTCGCTGAGGAAATAACTACGTCATACTTTCCCAAATCCCAATCTTTGATTGGTCCTCCTTTGGCGGAAAAGCTTCCCCAAATCAAAGGAATTAAAAATCTTAAGGGACTTGCTAGTTTTCCGGCAAATGGCAGATAGCCAAACCACGAAGAAATAATTTTTTTATTCTTAAATCGCTCGTAAGCAGTTGAATTTTTATCAACAAAAGCAGTATAAATCGGAGCCTTAGGATATATTTCGCAGAGTGCTTCAAGCACTCTTTCAGCTCCTCCAAA
>CAZFNO010000044.1:2189-5861 GCA_964520695.1 uncultured Gammaproteobacteria bacterium
AGCTGATCTCTTAATTCTTTCTCCTTTTTATCAGGCGCCGTATCTTCAATTTTTGTTTTAGTATCCAGTTTAAATCTATTTATTAGACTGTTGAAGGTCAGATCTTGGAAACTTTCAAGAAGTGCTTCTCTGTCAAGATTTGAAAGTTTGCAATCGCTAGATTTTAGCTTAATTGGTACCCCGACATCAATTGTTGCAAGTTTTTTCGCAAGTACTGATTGCTCCGCGTCTAGGCTTAACTTTTCAGCTATTTTAGGATTAATTTCTCCCAAATTAGAGTAAATTCCCTCAAGCGTATGATATTTGTTTAATAAATTCGCTGCTCCTTTGGGCCCAATTCCGCCGACTCCCGGATAGTTATCTGAAGAATCTCCAACAAGTGCTTTATAATCAACTATTTGAAGGGGCTCCAGGGCGTATTTTTCCTTTACTTTTTCTTCATCAAACAAAATCATTTTGGTAACTCCAACAACTGGCGCCAGAATTAAAACTTTATGGTTAACCAGCTGAAGAAGATCTCGGTCTCCTGTTAAAATTATCACTTGATCAAACATTTTATTATCGATTGCCTGCTTTGACAGCGTTCCAATAAGATCATCCGCTTCATAACCATCCAGCTCAAAAACACAAACTTTAATTTTTTTCAATACTTCGTGAATGATCTGAAACTGGAATGAAAGATCGTCTTCCATCTTGGGACGAGTTGCCTGATATCCAACGTACATTTGTTTTCTAAAAGTAGGCGCTTTTCTATCAAAACAAACAATTAAATTATCAGGGGCAAGATCTGAAACAATTTTAAGTGTCATTGCAAAAAAGCCATAAACCGCATTAGTTAGTTTTCCGTCTTTTTTGTGAAGCGGCGGAAGCGCATGATAAGCCCTATGTACAATCGCATTTCCATCAACCAAAACTAAACGTTTCATCAAGCAATTATATCAAAGAAGAATCATTGTTCGATTGTTCAATTGTTGAAGGAAATCGATGAGGAAGTGTTGCAAGTGAATAATTCGCAGTTTTATGCTGCCAGTTTTCTGTAAAGAAGAGTTACTGCAATAAAAGAAACCGGAATTGTAATAAGAAGACCAACAAGAAGAGCAATAGCACCTAAAATATTAATTCCAATAATTAGAAGCATAAATAGGAATAGATTTATAACGTTTCCCTGGGTTAGTTTCCAGCTTTTTTTAAGCGAATCAATTACTCCTGTATCTTTGTCTAAAAGTACATAACTATAGAACTGGAGTCTTAATGCAAGGTAAATTCCCGGAACAACAAATAAAATAAGGCCTCCTAGAACTGCAAGTCCGTAAAGAATTGATGAGGCTATCATTCGGAGCAAATATTGAGGATATGCCCAAAGTTCTTCAAATTTAGCTTGTTTTTTATCTACCAGTTTAAGGGAAATTTTTATAAATCCAATTTCAAGAAAAATAGTTATAACAGTAAAGGCTAGTGATACAATAACCGAAAGAGCCGACTGTCCAAACAACCCCTGCACTATTCCTTGTACAAACTGGTAAACAATAAAAGCGCCGAGTAGGACCGCTACTAGCTTGTAATTCTTCTTTACGATCTCCCAAGAATCTTTAATAAGACCAACTTTACTGATATTTTTCACTGTCTAGTTTAATTTTTAATCTTTTTTTATCCTAAAGTCAAGGAGGTCAAATTCTTTTTGCTCAAGCGAGAGACTGTAAAATACGCGCGGGGAGCTGGCAAAATTTTCGCTGGACGGCAAGCGGAGCGCCGAAGGGGGGCGAGCGAGACCTTATGCCTCAACCGGCAAAACTGCTGGTTTTGAACCCGGGAGAAGTTTTTTTGGGCCAATAAGACGCTCGAAGTCTTCTGCCTCAATTGTTTCCTTTTTTAGAAGCTCCTCTGCTAATACATCAAGTTTGTTCCTAAGTTTTTTAAGGACTTTAGTAGCTGCTTCAAATCCCTGGTCAATTATTTTTTTGACTTCATTGTCCACTTTTGCCTGCATCTCAGGAGACAATTCGTCGGTATCATACGGATTCTGTTTTTGGATATCCATAGTCATGGGACCAAGACTTGACATTCCAAACTTCATTACCATGGCGCGCGCGATTTGAGTAGCCCGCTCAATATCATTTGATGCGCCGGTTGTTATATCGTTAAAAACCAAGCGCTCGGCAGCCTGACCTCCCAGCATCATTGAGATTTCTTCCAAAAGGTGTGATTTTGTTTCATGGACTCTATCTATTGGCTCAGTCATTGTGTGCCCCAGACTCATACCACGGGAAACTATTGAGATTCTATGAATCGGATCAATGCGGGGCATTTCCCACCCAACAATTGCGTGTCCTGCTTCATGATAAGCAGTCATTTTTCTGTCTTCGTCTGACTGCAGGCGCTTTTTTTCAGGCCCGAGTTTTACTTTTGTTGCCGCCTCTTCCAAGTCCGACATATCAATCTTTTTTCTGTCATTTCTGGCCGCTCTTATTGCAGCCTCATTTAACATGTTTTCAAGGTCTGCTCCTGAAAAACCTACTGTTCTTTTTGCTACTTTTTCCCACTCAACTTTTGCTTCAAATGGCTTTCCCTTAGCATGAATTTTAAGAATATCTTTTCGGCCCTCAACATCAGGAAGCTCCAGCGCAACTCGCCTGTCAAAACGTCCCGGTCTGACCAGGGCAGGATCCAAAACATCAGGCCTATTTGTTGCTGCCATAACTACCAGTTGTTCGTTTGGAGAAAACCCGTCCATCTCAACCAGAATCTGATTTAGCGTCTGCTCTCTCTCATCGTGCCCGCCCATAAACCCAAATCCCCTTTGCCTTCCAATTGCATCAACCTCATCAATGAAAATTATCGCCGGCTGGTTTTTTTTGGCCGTGTTAAACAAATCCCGGACACGGGAGGCTCCAACTCCTACCAGCATTTCCATAAATTCGGACCCTGCCATTGAAAAGAATGGTACATTTGCCTCTCCAGCTGTTGCCCGGGCAAGCAGTGTTTTTCCCGTGCCGGCAGGTCCAATCATCAAAACCCCCTTTGGAGTTCGGGCGCCAATTGCTCTGTATTTACCGGGATTTTTGAGAAAATCTACTACCTCTTTTAGTTCCTGCTTTGCCTCATCTACTCCTGCTACGTCATCAAAACCCAATTTTGGCGTATCTTTGCTGTAAAGTTTTGCCTTGGACTGGCCAAATGAAAAGATGCTGTCCTGCGCTCCCCTGGCCTGTCTGAATATAAAGTAGAAAAACCCTACCATAAGAAGTATTGGTAAAATTGATATCCCAATGTTTAAAAAACTATTAAGCGTTGTTTTATCATTTATTGTAACTTCAACGCTTTTAAGATCCACACCAGCATCCTTAAAAAGTGCATAAACATCTGATCCCGGCTCTTTTTTTGCTTCAAATACTTGATCTCCCTGTGTTAGGACCAGCTTATTATCGTGCACTTCTATTTTATCCACATTTCCTTCTTTAATATTTTTAATAGCCTGGGATAGTGGAATTTCAGATGACTTAGTATTTAGATCGGTACTGTTAAGACCTAAGAAAAGGAAAGTAAAAAAAAGAAAGATGAATGAATAAACAATAATGTTTTTCCAATTCTTATTATTCTTAATCTTCTTTAATTTAAACTTTGGTACGATGGGCTTTCTTAATTTAATATTTCCTGCCATGGTTAGAAATTATA
>CAZFNO010000045.1:0-5809 GCA_964520695.1 uncultured Gammaproteobacteria bacterium
ATATTTGCTATTTAATCTTTACCCTGTTTTAGGGTGTTTGTTTCTGTTCGTTTTCCTTAAGAGTCAGAGGTCTGCAAAGAGCGAGATTTTCTGTTCCTTTTACAAAAAACTCGTCTCTTCCCCCACAGGGCTTAATAACTATATTTGATGGAATTGGCCCAATTTCATCTTTTGGATCAGAATCTGCCAGAAGATTCTGCATTATTTTATTCCAGATTGGCGCAGCGCCTGAAATGCCCGATGCAAGTATTGGATTCATAGGACTGTTGTCATTATTACCAACCCAAACAGCTGTTAAAATATCTGGCGTAAATCCTATCGTCCAGTTATCTCTTTTGTTATCAGTTGTCCCGGTTTTAACAGAAACTCTGTGCTTCGGAATTTTAAGCGGCGAATTCTCACCAAACTCCATAATTCTGGCATTATTATCAGCCAAAATATCAGAAATTATGAATGCAATCTCAGACGGAAGTATCTCAATTTGCCTTACTTCGCTTTTTTCTTCAACCACTTCCCCCCTATGATTCAAAACTTTAATAATTGGATTAAGCTCCACTTTTTTCCCCTGATTTGCAAAAATCCCGTAAACAACTGCCATCTCAGTCATTTTTACCTCAGCTGAACCCAGAGTTAGGGCAAGTCCGTAGTCTTGGGGTTTGTTCCAGGTTGAAATTCCCATTTTTTCTGCAAGATCCATCATTGCCGGAACACCAATTTTGTTAAGAGTTTTAACAGCTGGTACATTTATGGAATTTCCAAGTGCATTTCTAAGCGTAACAAGACCGCGAAATCTTCCGTCATAATTAACCGGAGAATAGGGGGGAGATCCCGGAGAGTTATATGTAACGCGTGAGTCCTGAATTGGTGTTGCAGCAGTAAATCCGTTTAAAAGCGCAGCGGAATAAGTAATAACTTTAATTGTTGAACCGGGCTGTCGAAGAGCTGTTGTTACATTGTAATTTCCGGAGGTTTTATCAAAATAATCTTTTCCCCCGACCATAGCCAATATATCACCGTTTTTAGGATTTGTAATAAGTACTGCGGCGTTTGAAAAATTGTACCGTGAGCTTTTTTCAACCTCCTCAACTATTATTTTTTCCGCCATTTCCTGAATATTTAAATCAAGACTTGTTGTAATAGAAAGTCCGCCTTTTTCCATCATTGATAGTCCGTATTTTTCAATAAGAATATCTCTTATAAACATTACAAAATGCGGTGCCCTAATAGAATTCTGAGGAGGTTTGAGGGAAAGCTCCTGTTTTTCAGCTTCATCGGCCTGAGATTTAGTTATATATCCAAGCTCTACCATACGAGAGAGAACCTCTTTCTGCCGGCTGCGCCAGTTATTTGGGTTCTGAGTGTGAGGAGAATAAACAGATGGAGCTTGGGGAAGACCTGCCAAAAATGCGCTTTCTGAAAGATTAAGCTCACCAACGCTTTTTCCAAAATAAGTCTGAGCAGCCGCTTCGGCCCCCCAAGCAGTACCCCCGTATGGCACCTGATTTAAATACATTTCAAGAATCTGTCCTTTTGTATAAATTTGCTCTGCCCAAAGTGCCAAAACTATCTCTTTTATTTTTCTCTCAATTGTCCTCTCAGGCGTTAATAGACGCGCTTTTATTAGTTGCTGGGTAATAGTTGATCCTCCCTGTAAAGGTTCTCCGGTCAGGTTTGACTTAACAGATCTTAATATTGCTATTAAGTCAATTCCTGGAGTTTTATAGAAATTTTTATCTTCAATTGCAATTGTTGCATTCTGAAGATCCATGGGTATATTTTTTAAGGGGACTACGGTTCTATTTTGATTAGCATAAATCTGATACAAAAGCGTTCCACCTCTGTCGTAGATTTTTGTTGTTTGTGCAATTTCCTGCTGGTCAAGTCCTTTTGGGCTCGGAAGATTTTTTATAAATATGTAAGTAGATAAAGGCATAAAAATAAAAACAAAAGATATCAGAGATCCTATAAATACATATTTAAGCCTCGTCTTAAAAGGCAAAACCATAGGAAGCCTTGGTCTGCCTCTTTTTTTATGCCTGATTCTTATTTTAGGGAGTCTTGTGAAAAATCTAAATTTAGAAATTATACGGCTTGAATTTTTATCAGCGCTAAATATCTCTTTTTCAATAACATTTTTCCTTAAAAGTTTTTTGAGATTACTTTTAATGCGAAAAGGAGAGGAAAAGACTATATCTTTTGCAAATAGGAAGAGTTTGGGCAGTGCCTTTATTATTTTCCAAAAAACCGAAAAAATCAGAAGAACTCCTTCACCAATTAAAATTAATAGCCTGGCAGTTAATATGATAATGTCTTGGGCCAACCTGACCATAATACAACTTGATTAATTTCAATGAGCAGATAAATGCGGTGGATAAAAGCTCTTGCAAGCTTTAGTCTTTGGCTGGATTATATAAAAACCCCGTTATTTTTAAAAGAGGGCAACTTTGTCTCTATGGTGTTTTTGTTGGTTCAGGTGTGGGATGAGGGCAGGTCACGCAGTATTTATCTCCTAAAGGATCAGTAACTATATATTCTTCTTTAGGTTCCAAATTTTCTGTCTGGTCTTTAGCGGGTAAATCTCCGGTATTTTTATCAACAAAAACAGCCTGTTTTCCTGGATCTCTTTGCTTTGGAATGTTATTCCTTAAGAAGTATTCAGATTTAGTCTCACAGGATTGTCCATCTTGAGGAAGAAGTCCTGAGGCTTTACAAACACTAATTCTGGCAACGCCGTCCGGCTTTATAGGAGGTGAGGTTTTTTTGTCTTTTAAAATATAGCTCATTATCTCATTCCAAATAGGTGATGCGCCTGATAATCCTGATACAACAGAAGACATAGGAGTGTTGTCATTATTTCCCACCCAGGAAGCTACAAGAAAATTTGGAGTATAGCCAATTGTCCAGTTATCCCGAAGATCATTTGTTGTACCGGTTTTAACAGAGACGAATTGATCTTTGATATTTAAATCGGAAAACGATCCAAAAGCTTGGGAACGGGCGGAGTTATCAGCCAAAATATCAGAAATTATAAAAGTTACTTCTTCTGGTAGTACTCTTTCTCCAAAAATAGGAGAGGAATCTTCTTTTTTTTCAACAACTTTTCCCTGGGAGTCTTTTATTTCAAGTATTGGATTAAGATCTACCCTATATCCTTTGTTTGCAAATACGCCAAAGGCTGTTGCCATATCAAGCATACTTACCTCTCCTCCTCCAAGGGTCAGGGAAAGCCCGTATCTGTTGGGATCGGTGAATGTTTTAATGCCCATAGCTCCGGCTGTTGCTATCATAGATTCAACGCTGTTAAGCTTTAGCATTTTTACTGCAGGAATATTATAAGAATTGGCAAGGGCGTCTCTAAATGAAACCAGTCCATGAAATCTGCCGTCATAATTTCTTGGACAGTACGGCCTTCCGGAAGGATTCGGAAAGCAGATCTGCTTATCTACAAATGGAGTTGCAGGGTTATATCCTTTTAGGAGTCCAACAGCATAATTAATAGGCTTAATTGATGAACCCGGCTGTCTTTGGGCCAGGGTTATATTTACATTTCCGTCAATTGAAGTATCAAAATAGTCTTTGCTTCCAACCATTGCTAATATATCACCATTTGACGGGTCAGCAACAAGAGAAGCCCCGTTTGAGACCTTTACAGACCTCAGTTTTGCAACCTCTGATGCAACAGCAAGCTGGGCAAATTCCTGAATAGAAAGATCAAGCGTCGTTTTAATACTTAGTCCTCCTTCTTCAACAAAACTTTGCCCGTATTTTTCAATCAGCAAATCTCTTACATACAAAACAAAATGCGGTGCTTTGATTTGATTTGAGAAATTTTCATACTTAAGCTCTTGAGAGAGAGCATTCTGCTGCTGTTTTTTTGTAATATACCCTAGCTCCACCATGGTTGATAAGACTTCTTGCTGTCTTGATCTAGCCAATTCCGGATGAGATCCAAATGGGGAGTATGTAGTAGGTGACTCGGGAAGCCCAGCAAGAAGGGCAGACTCGGCTAGCGATAAGTTCTTGGCGCTTTTCCCAAAATAAGTCTGTGAGGCTGCCTCGCTTCCATATGCAGTACCCCCGTATGGTATCTGATTAAGATACATTTCAAGAATCTGTCCTTTTGAATAAAGAATCTCCGTTGCAAATGATAGAAGAATTTCTTTTACCTTGCGCTGGACTGTGCGCTCCTGAGTCAAAAGACTATTTTTAACCAGCTGTTGGGTAAGAGTGGAACCTCCCTGCAGCTGTTTTTTGACAATAATTGCATAAACTGACCTTATAATTCCTCTCAAATCAATTGCACCGTGCTTGTAAAAATCCCTATCCTCAATTGCTATAGTTGCATTTTGAAGATCCCCGGGGATTTCTTTTAGAGGAATTTGTGTCCTGTTTTTATTTGAATAAACGATATATAAAAGATTGCCGTCTCTGTCATAGATTTTACTTGATTGGGGATTATCCGAACTGCTGAGTTTTGTTGGAGAGGGTAGGTCTTTTAATATATAAAAATAACTAAAAACAGAGGCTGATATTAAAAGTATTCCAAAAAGCACTACCCCCAAGCGCCTTTTTTTAAAGCTTTTGTTAATCTTTTTATATATAATTTTTGGTTTATGCATTAATAAATTATAATATCATCCCCCAAGACAAACTGACAACAATTTATCCCGTACCTTTTGAAAATATGCCTATATTCTCCTGAATTACGATTGTCTCGAGAAAAAAGGTGCTGGATTTAATATAATACCTTAATGATACCGCTAGTTTCACTAGAGCGAATTCAAGAATTTTTAACTTTTTTAACTATTCCTTTTGTCGACCTAAATTTTATTGATATTTCCATAATAATAATAATTATTTTTTATGCATTTGAAGGTTATGTTTTGGGATTTATAAAAGCAACTGCTGATTTTGTTACCTTTATTATTTCATTTTTCTTTGGACTTTTCTTCTACGAAGCAGTAAGTCTTGCGCTATCAAGATATCTGAATGTTCCTCCCGGAATTGGAAATGTTCTTGGATTTTTCATTGCCGCATTTATTTCTGAGATTTTTCTTCTTATACTTTTCAGACAGTTTATTTATCCAAAAATTAAAAATATCAAAATTCACAAGCTTCCCAAAAAAACAGGAAGAATATCAGGAATTATTCCCGGAATGCTGTCGGGAGCTGTTCTTATTTCTTTTGTTCTTACAATGCTTGTTGCGCTTCCTGTATCAGCCTTTCTTAAAAATGCAGTTTTGGACTCAAGACTTGGGGAGCCGCTAGTCTCAAATATTCAGGGAATTGACAAAGATTTAAATCAGGTTTTTGGAAGAGCGTTTAATGATACTTTAACTTTTTTAACGATTGAACCTAAAAGCAATGAATTTATTAATCTTAATTTTAAATTAACGAGCGGAAGTGTTGACCAAGAGGCAGAAGCTGAAATGTTTAAATTAATAAATATTGAAAGAGAAAAAGAGGGCCTTAAGCCTTTATCAGGAGACGAGGGCTTGAAAGCTGCCGGAAGAGATCATTGCACAGATATGCTTGAAAGAGGATATTTTTCCCACTACACCCCGGAGGGTAGATCACCGTTTGATCGAATGGCCAAAAATGACATTGTTTTTAATTTTGCAGGGGAAAATCTTGCCTTGGCTCCGAATGCCCAGCTTGCAATGCAAGGACTTATGAGAAGTCCCGGGCATAGAGCAAACATTCTCTCTGAAGATTTCGGAAAAGTTGGGGTAGGGGTAATCGACGGTGGAATATACGGACAGATGTCATGCCAGGAATTCACAGACTAACGTCAATGAATAACTTCTAA
>CAZFNO010000046.1:0-5193 GCA_964520695.1 uncultured Gammaproteobacteria bacterium
AGGGTCGCCGTAAACTTCAGATGAGCTTGTGAATAAAAATGGTGCTTTATGTTTCAGCGCAATATCAAGAATTTTCTCGGTGCCTAAAGATGAGGTTCTCAACATTTCAAAAGACATTTTTGCTATATTGGGCACTCCTGTTGGGCATGCTAAGTGGTAAACTTCATCGACTTTGATCTTTTTTTTATCAAGCAACTCTGAAATGTTATTTGTAATATCACCTTCGATTAGTAAAAAGTTTTGGTTTTGGGAAAGATCTTTAATATTTTCTTTGCTTGACGTAATAAAATTGTCAATACAAATTACTCTTTTGCCTCCATCAAGCAGTCTTTTGCAAAGAACAGCGCCGATAAGCCCTGCGCCGCCTGTAACAAGTATGTTTTTCATAAGCGGTAAATATTGGGACGAGAATAATTCTTAAGAGCATTTTTTGTATCAATTATTGGCTTGCCAAAAGAGACTATTTTCTCATAATCAATTGATGAATGAGGGGCTGTAATAAGAATTATATCTTTGTCCAAGATCCCGCCGTTTTTTATATCCAGGGAGCTTGCTCCGTTGTATTTGGGAATGTATGGGTCATGATAGTAAACGCTGACATGCTGTTTTTCTAAAAGTTTCCAAATTTTAAGAGAAGGAGATTCCCGCTCATCCGGCGTGTCTTCTTTATATGAAATTCCGACAAGAAGAGCTGAGTGGCTGTCTTTTTCTCCATTTGTTTTCTTAAGAATTTCAAGTGTTCTCTCAACTACTTTTTTAGGCTGATTGTCATTTACGCGCCCTGAGGCTTCCAAAATTCCGAGTTTTACTTTCCTTTTTTTAGCGTCATCTAAGAGATAATACGGGTCAACCGGAATGCAGTGTCCGCCGATTCCCGGGCCCGGATAGTGCGGCATAAATCCGAAAGGTTTTGATGATGCTGCATCTATTACTTCCCACAGATTTACTCCGAGACTATTGGAATAATCCAAGAGTTCGTTCATGAAACTGATATTTATAAACCTGTATGTATTCTCCAAAAGTTTTGATAATTCAGCCGTTTCAAGACTTGATACGCTTACGATGTTCTCAATAAATGAACTGTAAAAAAGATGTGCAAGGTTTTTTGATGTGAGACTTAATCCCGAAACAATTTTTGGGGTATTTTTGATTCCGTAATTTATGTTACCCGGATCAACTCTTTCTGGAGAAAATGAAAGATAAAATTCGTCTTCTTCCTTTAGCCTCGACATTTTAAGAATGGGAAGAGCGATATTTCGTGTTGTTCCTACTGCAATTGTTGACTCAATAATAACCAGTGTTCCTTTTTTTAAATTTTCAGAAACAATGTTTAAAGAACTTATTAAAGGATCAAGGTCAGGACTTTTATCGTGTTTAATGGGAGTCGGAACGCAGATGCAGATTATATCGCATAGTCTTAAATCATCAGGATTTGAAGTTACCTTGTATCCAAAGTTTTTATCGCTGTTTATTCTTTTTGCTTTTTCAGAACTTCGCGTTAAGCCTAAGACTTCAAACCCGGCGCTTACTGCTCCTCTTCCAAGAGCATCCCCAACATAACCGATGCCAATTATTCCTACTTTTGCGCTTCGCTCGCTTATTTTTTTAGATAAAACTTGTGAATAATCCATTTTCAAAAAAATAGCAACCCTTTTATCTCTTGATAAATTCGGGTTGCTTCTGTTTGCAGTCAGCAAATACTAACTAATTTTGTAGCACAAATTTTTTAAAAAATCTAGGCGGAGTTTTTTCTGAGGTTCTCAAGTATCTGATCTCTTCCTTCAATTTTTACCATTGTCTCAATAAGAGGAAGTCCCTGTTCCCGCCCCGTTATTAAAAAATAGATTAGTTTCATAGAAACTTCATTTTCATCTCTGAAATTTTTAAGATGATTTAAAATTACGTCTTCGCGCCAATTGCTGTGTTCAATTTTCTCAAGATCTGAAAGAAGAAGTTTTGCTTTTTCTTTCTCAGATGCGCTAAATTCTCTCATTTTCTGGGGAGCATTAATGAGATTTTTAAACTCCGAGAGCCTCTTCATTCTGCTTTGCGCAAGACCAATAAGAAGATCCGTGTGCTTGCTTTCAAAAACCGAAGAGAACTCACTGTCGTTTCTATAAAACCTCTCAAGCCTTATCTTAAGATCTTCTTTTGAGAGTTTTCTAATCCAGACACCGTTGAGCCATTCAAGTTTTCTAAGATCAAATACAGGACCAACGGGCGACAAATCTTTTGGATCAAAAAGGGAAATAAATTCTTTCAGATCAAATTCTTCCAATTGCTCCGGGTGGCTCCATCCAAGAAGAGAGAGAAAATTTAGTATTGCTTCGGGCAAAAACCCTTCTTGCCTATACCAGTCAACCGACGCGTGCCCCGCTCTTTTTGAAAGTTTAGACTTATCAGGATTTCTAAGACTGGGGGTGTGGTAAAAAAGAGGTTTTTCCCAAGAGAAATAATCGTACAAAACCACGTGCTTAGGATATGACGGCAGCCATTCTTCTCCTCTTATGACGTGTGAAACCTCCATAAGATGATCATCAACAACTGAGGCAAAATGATATGTTGGAAAACCGTCAGATTTTATTAGCACTGAATCCTCAATAAGTGAGGTTTCAAACTCAATTTCTCCTCTTATTTCATCTTTTACTCTCAGTTTGCCGGTATCCGGGATTTTCAGCCGGATCACATGCTCCTCGGATAATCTTTTTTTTGCTTCTTCCAAACTAATATTCCGGCAGTTTCTGTCATACATGACAGGCTCTTTTGCCGCCGACTGGGTTGAACGTAGCGCTTCAAGCCTTTCTTTTGTGCAAAAACAATAATACGCTCCCCCTTTTTCCAAAAGCTCATCAGCAAATTTTTTATATATTTCAATTCTTTCGCTTTGTCTGTAGGGAGAGTGCTCCCCTCCTTTCCTGGGGCTTTCATTTTCCAAAAGACCAAACCAGTCCAGCGCCTCATATAGTTTTTCTTCTGCGCCCTCAACTATTCGCGTTCTGTCCGTATCCTCAATCCGGATTATAAATTTACCGTAATTTTTTTTGGCAAATGAAAAGTTAATTAGTGCCTGATAGATAGTCCCTATATGGGGAAATCCTGTTGGCGACGGTGCAATTCTAGTTCTTACCATAGACTAGGGTTGAGGGGAAAGCGGTAAGGGAAAAGAAATAAGCAAACTTTACCCTTCACCCTTTACGCTTGCCCCTGAACCTACCTTGCATTGTAGCTAAAATCCCGGTTATACTCAAGATATGCCCGAATATAGCCTTGATACAGTTAAAGGTAAAATTTTAAAGATTTCCAAATGGTTAGGTTTGATTGTTGGAATTATAGTAAGTATTGTAATTGTCATAAGAATTGCTTCTTTTGCCAAAAATTTATTTTTTCCTCCTCCCGAGCCGGCTCCTCAGGTATCATTTGGAAGACTTCCCAAAATGTTTATGCCTCAGGGCATAAAAAAAGATTTTAAATATAGCGTTGATACCTTAACAGGAGATTTACCCCAGTTCCCGTCTCAGGTAAAAGTTTTTAAAACCGTTTTTAATGAGCCTGATATTTTGGCGGTCCAGCGAGCGGATGAAAGAATCAAAAACCTTGGATTTAATATTGGTCCCGAACAGCTTTCAGACACTGTTTACAGATGGAGGAGTGACGAAGCGCTTAATAAAAATTTGATAGTATCCCTCAAGCTTCCCGAATTTGTACTTTCATCAACATTCATTAGTGATCAATCGGTTTTGGCAGGAGAGCTTCCGACGGAAGCTGGGGCAGTTGAAATTGCCAAAGGATTTGCGCAGGCACTTTCTTTTTATCCCGAGGATATTGATGAAGGGAAAACCAAAACCCAGCTTCTGACAATTGATGGAAGCGGTGTGATTATTCCCGCCACCAGCTTCTCACGGGCAAAACTCATCAGCGTTTACTTTTTCCAGAAAGATATAGAAGACATTCCTGTTGTTTATCCCCAGGGAGGCCTTTCTACCATGAATTTTACAGTGGCCTCAGGCGTAAGAGGGGCTGAGGTGATCGATTCAAGATTTTTTTATCAGAAAATTTCGGATGAAGGAGCAACTTATCCAATAAAAACAGCCGCCAATGCCTTTGATGAGCTTAAAACAAATAAAGCATTTATTGTGTCTCATTCGGGGAATGATTTGGGAGTTCTTATTAAAAAAGTGTATCTGGGATACTACATTGAGGGAAGAGCGCAGGACTTTCTTGTCCCCGTAATTGTATTTGAAGGCAATAATAATTTCTTTGCCTATGTTCCCGCAGTTACCGATGAATGGATTGATAGGTAATATTTTGCAGATAATTAAGAAGAAGCTGTGTGTCTAAAAATCTGTCTTCGCTTTTCATCACAACAATAATTAATTTTTTATTCTTACCCACAAGCTCTTTTGACGTGACAAGTACTTCTCCCGCCTCCTGGGTATAACCTGTTTTGACGCCGTTTATTCCGGGCAAATCCAGGAGTTCATTTAAATTGTATAAAAAATAACTATTACCCTGCTCGCTTGTAATTTCTTTTTTCTTCAAGGAAACAATTCTAGCAATAGTCGGATTCTCAAGCGCATGAGAAGTAAGAATAGCAAGGTCTTTGGGGGTTGTATAATTTTCGACTCCAAGGCCTACGGGATCAACATAATAGGTATTTTTTAAAGAAAGTTGCCTTGCTTTTTCATTCATACGTGCAAGAAATGCTTCTTTTCCTCCGGGATAATTTTGGGCAATTGAGGCAGTTGCATCATTATTTGAAGGAAGAAGCATTGCATGAAGCATTTCTTCAAATGAAAAGGTTTCTCCCAATTCAAAATCTGAAATCGATCCTCCGACATTTTTTTCATATATAGTCAATAAATCATCAGTCTTATAGTACTCAAGTCCGACAAGAGCTGTCATTATTTTTGTAGTTGATGCGGGTAAAAATCTTAAGTCAGGATTTTTTGAAAAAACCGGAACCTTTGAGTCATTATCAATAACAACCGCGCCTTTTGCTGAAATCTCAGGCGCACTTCTTGCAGTTACTACCGGATATTCTTCCGACGCAAAGGTCAAAGGAAGACTATTGATGCCAATTTCCGTGATTTGATTTTTAACCTGAAAGTTTAGATAGACAAGAATTAGAAAAATTGCAAATACCAACAAAAGAATTGTTGTATAGAATATCTTGGATTTATTTTTCTTTAATTT
>CAZFNO010000047.1:0-5132 GCA_964520695.1 uncultured Gammaproteobacteria bacterium
TAAGCTTTTCCGATTCTGTACATTCCTGTTCCGCAAACCGGACACTTACCTTTTAGTGCTGGTTTACCATTTTTCATTGTAACAGGCTGAGCATTTGGATCATCTCTTTTTGCTCTACATTTTACGCAATACATTTCTGCCATATCATTTCACCCCCCTTCCTATTTAAGCTTGTTTTCTTAAATTCTTCCGAGTATAAATAAAAGAACAATCTGGCTTACCATAACGACTGAGGAGATTAAAAATATTTTTTTCATATCTTCCGATACGTATGCAAAGGAACTTATTGATTCCGTTTTTTTTGCGCTAGAGTAACTTATGGGTGTAATTTCTATATTTTCTTTATCAAGTTTTATTTCTTTTGCATCAGGAATTTCATGGTGATACAGGACGTGTCTTTTATCGGCAAGAATTTTCTGGTGTCGTGTTTTTCTCTTCTTTGACATTTTGGGACCCCCTGCCTATTTGAGGCTACATAAGGCAAGATACACTATTGACACCAAGGCTGTCAAGAGGCTAACATATATTAATCTATGCCCGTAAGTTTTATTGTCCCCGTGCTTTTTGTGGCTTTTGCTTGGCTCCTTGGGCTAACTTTCATATTTTGGAGGATACTAATTCACTATAATAAGCTGACCCAGGGAGCAGGGGAAAAAGGCCTCAGGCCCCTTCTTGAGCAGATTCTGGAGGATAACAGCAGTAACAAAAAGGCTATTGAAAACTTAACTAAATATTGTGATAAAATAGAAAAGGACGGCAGGTTTCATATCCAAAAAGTAGGATTATTAAGATATAACCCTTTTAAGGATACCGGAGGAGACCAAAGCTTTATTCTATCCCTGGTTGATGATACAGACACCGGGGTTATTATTTCAGGACTGTATTCAAGGTCAGGGCTTAGATGGTACGCAAAAAAAGTGGTCAACGGAAAGGGAGTTGAGCACCAGCTCTCAGAAGATGAGAGAAAGGCTTTAAAAGAGGCAGGAGAAACAAAAAAATAGATTATGCTTGATTTCTTAAAGGATAAAAAGATCATTTTTTCGGCGCTCATAGTTTATTTTGCTACAACAGGGATATCTTATTTTCTTTTTGCAAAAACTCCGCTTGCAGACAAACTCAGCTCTCCAGTTCCTCCGCCTGTTGGATCAAACGGACAATTGGTATTTGATGAGAGTCTTCCAAAAACCGAAGCATGTCCTCTGAACGGACAAAAATACTCAAAACAGCAAAGAGCCTGGTGGGAGGATCATAGGCCATTAGGGGTAATGATAGAAAATCATGAAAATTCAAGGCCTCAATCAGGATTAAACTCCGCAGACGTAGTTTATGAAATAGTAGCAGAAGGTGGAATTACAAGATTTTTGGTAGTTTATCATTGTATGGCCCCTGTTCAGGTTGGACCGGTAAGATCTGCAAGGACATATTTTCTTGATTACATATCAGAATACGGCACGAACCCACTCTATGCGCATGTTGGGGGAGCAAATACCCCGGGACCTGCAGATGCACTTTCCCAGATTAATAAGTACGGATGGGGAAGTTATAACGATATGAATCAATTCTCAATAGGTTTTCCAACTTTTTGGAGGGATTACAATAGGCTAGGCCACGCTACTGCAACAGAACACACCATGTATTCAACCACAGACAAGCTTTGGAAGTTTGCGAAAGAAGAAAGAGGACTCGGGGCTGAGGATGAAGACGGAAATAGCTGGGATGAAGGATTTGTCCCCTATAAATTCAAGGATAAAGAGTCCAAGGGGACGTCCCAAGCCATCCATGTTGAGTATTGGGAAAGAGACAGCAACTATTTTATAGATTGGTTCTTTGACCCTGCTACAAACAGCTATAACAGAAATAACGGAGGGAAGCCTCATGTAGACAGAAACACAAATAAACAGTTTAATGCAAAAAATATAGTTGCAATATTTACCAGGGAAAGCAGCGCGAATGACGGGTACGAGAATAATGCGCATCTTCTGTACAAAACAGTGGGAAGCGGAAAAGCCCGGGTATTTATAGATGGGAAGGAGATAGAAGCAACATGGGAAAAAGACTCACGAACAGACAGAACAAAAATTTTGAATGAAAGCGGAGAAGAGATAGAGTTTAACAGGGGAAGGATTTGGTTCCACGTATTGCCGCTTGAAGGTGTAGTTAGTGTGAAATAGTTTGACATAGTTTACTAAATGCAACTTTTTGGGTAAAATATCTGTTAAGTTTTATGTTTTCGGATATTATTACCTCAAGATCAAGGGTTAAGCTTTTGGATGTATTCCTGTCATATCCCTCAGATATGTTCCACGTCAGAGAACTGGTGCGCCGAACAGGAGACGAAATAAATGCAGTCAGGCGTGAGCTTTCTCATCTTGAAAAAAGAGGAATTTTAACCCGCGAACCCAGGGCAAACAGGGTTTATTACTTTCTTTCAAAAAATTATGAATTTTATTTTGATTTGCTCCGTCTTGGTGTCAAATCTGTAGGTCTTGGAAATGCAATTATAAAAAACAGAGTAAAACTTGGCAGGATTAAATATGCTATGTTTTCAGGCAGATTCGCAAGGCGGCTTCCCAAAGGGCCTGAGGATGTAGATCTTTTGGTAGTCGGCAATATTGTTTTGCCTGAGCTGGCGCTTTTAGTCCGTGAAGAAGAAAAAAGATTAAATACTGAAATTAATTATACAGTCATGACCGAGGAGGAATTTGATTTCAGGAAGAAAAAAAGAGACCCGTTTATTATTAAGATTCTTTCGGGATCACGCCTAATGCTTTTAGGCGATGAAGAGAATATGCTTTCATGACACGTTCGGCGTTGCTGAAGTGTCATAGTGAATAAATCGAATCTATGAGAAGTCCCCGCTTACTATTTTTTGTAATAGTACTCTTAACAGCTGCTGCAGTTTATATAACTCTTCCGGAAAATCTATCATTTGCCGGCAAGAATAAAAATATTAAATATAACGTTAATTTTTTTGCTGAAAAATTGGGTATTGGAAAAAATCTTGATTTCAGGCAGGGGCTTGATTTAAAAGGAGGGGTAAGTATTACTTTTCTGGCAGACCTTGGCGGTGTTTTGTCAACCGATAAGGAAAATGCGCTGGAATCAGCAAGAGGGATAATAGAGCGGCGGGTTAACATTTTTGGAGTATCGGAGCCTTTAATTCAGACAGCTCAAGTAAATGATCAATACCGAATTATCGTAGAACTTCCCGGAGTGACAGATATCAATCAGGCAATTAGCCTTATTGGTCAGACTGCAAAGTTATCCTTTTGGGAACAGGATTTAAATGTGTCTCAAGATACCGCAACATCGGGCGCATATCCAATTAATGCGCAGCTTTTAGGATTAGGACCGATTAAAAAAACATCACTTTCAGGATCCGATCTTGAAAACTCAGCTGTAACTTTTGATCATACATCCGGGGGGCCGGTGGTACAGCTTAATTTTAACTCCGAGGGAACAAAAAAATTTGCCGATATCACAAGGCGAAATATCGGAAAGCCCGTCGCTATAGTACTGGACAATATTATTATTACTGCACCAAATGTAAATGAGGAAATTCTGACGGGTGACGCGGTAATTTCTGGAAATTTTACCCAGGAAGAGGCAAAAGCTCTGTCCACCCAACTCAATGCCGGAGCCCTTCCTGTCCCCTTAACCGTTTTAGAACAAAGAGTTGTCGGTCCAACGCTTGGTCAGGAATCTCTTCAGAAAAGTTTGATTGCCGGTGTAGTGGGATTTGCAGCAATTGTTGCTTTTATGACCCTTTTTTACAGAAAACTCGGTATTCTTGCCAGCATTGCCCTGACTGTTTATATAACCCTTAATTTGGCGGTCTTTAAACTAAGCAGTATTACGCCATACGGGATAACTTTGACTCTTGCGGGTATCGCAGGATTTATTCTCTCAATTGGTATGGCTGTCGATGCAAATATTCTTATATTTGAGAGGATGCGTGAGGAGCTGCGGCACGGAAAAGGAAAGCAATCTTCAATGGAGCTTGGATTTTTGCACGCTTGGACCTCAATTAGGGATTCTAACTTCTCAACACTCATAACGACAATAATTCTTTACACATTTGGAACAGGAGTTGTAAAAGGATTTGCGCTGGTTTTGGCAATAGGAGTTTTAATCTCTATGTTTTCAGCAATAACAGTGACAAGAACGATGCTTCGCCTAGTTTACAAGTAAACAGAATCATGAATCACGAATTAAGAATTATGAAAGAATAAAATTTTGTTCAAGTTTTGACTAGTATCTAATATCTAGTTACTAATTACTAAAATGATAAACATAATTGGAAAACGAAAAATTTATTATTTAATTTCGCTTATATTTATAATTCCTGGGATTTTATCTATCCTGGTGTTTGGACTTAAGCTTTCACCGGATTTTACAGGCGGGAGCCGGATGGCATTGTTGCTTGAAACCGGAGTAAGTGGCGAACATATTTCTTTTATAACCCAAGCCCTTGAATCGCAAAACATAAAAGTAATATCTGTTGAGCCTTCCAAAAATTTAGCAATTGTCAGAACGCCTCCAATTGATGAAAAACAAAATGCAAAATTTATAAGCAAATTAAAAGAAGAGTACAAGGGTGCTAATCAGGAGGAATTTTCAACAATAGGTCCGGTAATTGGCGCAGAAACCACCCGGAATGCGATTAAAGCGGTTTTTTTTGCTGCGCTTTTGGTGGTAGTCTATATAACAATAGTATTTAGAAAAGTGCCAAAACCGGCAAGTTCTATAAGATTTGGAGTATCAACAATTTTTGCCTTAATTCATGATGTGCTTGCCGTAATAGGAGTTTTTTCAATCCTTGGTTATCTATATGGCGTTGAAATTGACGCACTTTTTGTTACAGCCCTTTTAACTGTTATTGGGTTTAGTGTTCATGACACGATTGTAGTTTTTGACAGGATCCGCGAAAACCTGGGCAAAAACGTGGACGATAGCTTCTCCAAGGTAGTTAATGATTCAATTCTTCAGACAATCACCAGGTCTTTAAATACTTCAATTACAGTCCTCTTTGTTTTAGTAGCACTTCTTATATTTGGAGGGGAGTCAATCAGATGGTTTGTAGTAGCACTGATTATAGGAATAATTTCAGGAACTTATTCTTCCATCTTTAC
>CAZFNO010000048.1:0-4990 GCA_964520695.1 uncultured Gammaproteobacteria bacterium
GCCCCCGTAGCTCAACGGACAGAGTAGTCGCGTCCTAAGCGATTGATGCAGGTTCGATTCCCGCCGGGGGTGCATATTTAGTAATAAAGACCTCTAAAATCTGCTACTATTGAAGTATGGAAAAGAAAGAAATAGTTAAATTTCTCCTCTTTAAATCTTTGGGCAATTTTTTACTCCTTTTTGCAATTTTTGGTGTTTTTGCAACTTTTGGACCCTCACTTTATTACGAGGTAAGATTCAGGGTAATCCAGGCAAGGGGAATTACATTTGATGTGCCACAGGAAACTTCAGCATTTGGAGAACTTGCAGATCAGCAGGCAGGAGGAGAAAGACCATCCGAAGGGGATGTTTCATTTGGAGATCTTCTGACAGGAAATAAACAGCTTCCGCTGACACCTTCTGATATAGAGTTTAGTATTGTGATACCAAAAATCGGCGCGACTTCCAAGGTAATTCCCAATGTTGATCCAAGCGATAGAGATAAGTTTCTTCCTGCTCTTCAGGAAGGAGTTGCGCACGCTCAGGGTTCTGTTTTTCCGGGACTTTCGGGAAATATCTATCTTTTTTCACACTCTGCCGATACTTTTTGGAATGTCGGGCGATACAACGCCATTTTTTATCTTTTAAAAGATTTAGAGGAAGGGGATGAGGTTATAATTTTCTTTGCGGGAGAGCGTCATGATTATGTTGTTACAGGATCCCGAATTGTAGATCCCGCAGATGTTTCTTTCATCACTAATGCGCAAGTGGGAGAAGAACAGCTGATTCTTCAAACTTGCTGGCCTCCGGGGACCACATGGGACAGGCTTTTGGTATTTGCAAAACCCATTCGCTCAAACACGCAGTTTAGATAACTCAGAATACTCGGAGAGCTCAGAATGTCGGGTTATCGGAAGATCAGAGTTTCAGAATGTCGGGTTATCTGACTTTCCGAAATTCTGAACTGCTGATTCACCGAGTTTTCTGAGTTTTCCGAATCATCCAAGTACTTTTGACTTCAGAGTTTTCCGGTTTACTTCAGAATAATCGTATAGAGATTTGGAAGAGTATTTTTATTTCCCAGATTTGTTAGTATCACGATTCTTGTAGAATCAGGCCACGGGAATATATATTGGTGCTCAAAAGGGCCCGCATACACAGTGGTATCGTTAAGTCCGTCAAAATCTATGATATGAAGCGCCTTTTCCCTTACAAAAATAATATTTTTTGAATTATTCATAAAGCTAAAGGTGTCTCTAAAATTAAGCGCGTCCATTTTATAGTTTCTATCTTCCCTCACGTCATAAACATAGACCAAGCCTTTGCCTATATTGCGTTCTTCAGAAGTTGAATTTACCCCAACAAGACGCGGCTCAATAACAAGAGGCAGAGATGCGGATCGCGAGGCAGTGTAGAGAATCTTACTTTCGTCGGGGGAAATTGAGAGAATATCAAAGTTTTGATCCGCTAAAGATCTTACCTTTCTTGGGAGGGAGTTCCTAACCGATCTTTCCCGAGCTTGTGCTAAAGCCTGCCAAGTTTGATTAATTGACTGAAGGTTTTGCGTGATATCGTTAGGGGGCTGATTTGGTCTGTCTGTATCCAGAAGGTAGGTAGTATTTGTGATTGTGCCTGAAATAGTTGCAATAATATCCTGACCGTCGGGAGACCAGGAAATCTCGCTTCTTGAAAACTCATCAAAAGAGTTATCAACTATTTGGGTAGAAGATCCCTGCAGAGTGAGAATGCGGTTTGAGCCCATATCAAATACATAAATTCCGTTTCTTGTTGCTGAGCCTGAGCTTACGGTAAACGCAATCTTAGTAAGAGAAGGATCTATTACCGGATTTTCGGCACCAAGCTCTGTGATGCTTTCAAGCTTTGGAGCAATCGGTATTAGAAGAGCCTCTGCCTGAGTTACTATCTCAGCCTGTATTTTGACTCTCTTTTGCCATGGAAAATATCCCTCTTTTGTAATTTTAATTTCATAATCACCGGGAGGAAGATTTATTGTTGCATCGGTTGCGGTTCTTAGTTTTCCGTCAACAAATACCTGAGCTCCGTCAGGCACACTTTTTGCAACTAGAAGTCCTGTGCCTTTCAATTCAAACCCACCCGGCTCGAAGCCAAATCTATACCCTTTACCATAGAGAACAACCAGAATTGTGGCAGCAACAAGGCCAATAAAAATAATAACTGAAATAATAAGCTGCCTGTTGTATCTGTTAAAAATTTTGCGCTTGCTCATTAATGAAATTATACGATTTAGTAAGTATATCTTGCAAGAAGGATACGCCGTGCTATAATGGATTTTGGAACATGGAGTCAAATGATATAGATATAGTATATTATGATATAGTAAATTAAAATTAACCTAATTCCTAATTAACCTAATTGACCTAAAGTTTTAAGATTTTGATACATTTGGACTTATTTAGAAATTAGAATAATTAGGGCAATTAGAAATTAAACTTATATGTTCTCTAAAAGAATAGCCATTGATCTTGGAACAGCAAACACACTGGTTTACCTTGTTGGCGAGGGTATTGTCATAAATGAACCAACAGTTGTTGCCGTAACGGCTGAAGAAAATAAAGTGGTTGCAGTTGGTAAGGAAGCCAAAGAAATGCTGGGTAGAACGCCCGGAAACATTGTTGCCATGAGGCCCCTTAGAGACGGCGTAATTGCAGACTACACAATAACCGAGGCAATGCTTACTTATTTTATAAATAAAGCCTGCGGAACCTCAAGGTTGTTTAAGCCGGAAGTTATGGTCTGTATTCCTTCAGGTGTAACCCAGGTGGAACGGCGTGCTGTACTGGACGCGACTATGTCGGCCGGAGCAAAAGTTGCATATTTGATCGAAGAGCCGCTTGCTGCTGCAATAGGCGCTAAGGTGCCGATTGCTCAGCCCGCAGGGCATATGGTAGTAGATATGGGCGGCGGATCAACGGAATGTGCCGTAATTTCTCTTGGAGGGATTGTTGAACACCATTCGGTGCGTGTGGGAGGAAATAAAATCGATGAAGCAATTGCCAGTTATACAAAGAAAAAGTTCAATCTTTTGATAGGAGAGCGAACAGCCGAAGAAATAAAGATAGAGCTTGGGAGCGCCTTAACAGAAGATAATGGGGAAGGTGGGGGTAAAAAGATGGAAATTCGGGGAAGAGATAGCATTACAGGGCTTCCCAGAACAATCGAGCTGACGGGAAAACAGGTAAACGAGGCAATAACGCCAGTTCTTTTGGATATTGCTCAAGGAGTTAAGGGGGTTTTGGAGAAGACGCCTCCCGAGCTTGCCAGCGACATAATTGACAAAGGGATTGTGATGACAGGCGGAACGTCTCTTCTTAATAATTTCGATAAATTTATGACCAAACAAACCGGCGTACCTTGCCATGTGGCTGAAGATTCTCTTCTTTGTGTAGTAAGGGGAACAGGGGTAGCTTTGGAAAATATCGAGTTATATAAAAGAAGCATTTCAAGAAAATAACCTCTAGTATTACGATTAAGTTTGAGAATGACCATGAATCCAATATGTTGCGAATATTTTTTCACATTAAGAACTACCTATAGTAGGATATTATTAATTACCATTTGATATGACCAGGTTTTAAGCTTGCACGCCGAAAACACAAGTCTGATCCTGAGCAAGTCTTATACCCATAAAGCGTATCACAAGAAAAATACAAATTTGATATAATGACCTTATAGTAAGATAACAAAAAAGTGAAAATAAAAGACTTAATTTTCCAAATAAAAAACATAACTTTCAATGAAGCCCTAGAGTATTTGGTTAAAACGGCTCAAGAAGAAGAAAAAAAAGTATTTGTAGTTACCCTAAATACAGAGATTGTTATGCTTGCAAGAAGTGATGTGCGGTACGAAAAGATATTAAAATCCGCTGATTTAGCCTTGAATGACAGTATTGGGGTAACATGGGCAAGGCTTATGTTTGGAAGACTATCAAAAGGAAGAGTGCATGGGTCAGATTTAGTTGAAGACCTTGCAAAGGTGGCTTCTGAAAAGCCTATAAGGGTAGGATTCTTAGGAGGTAGGGAAAACGTAGCGCTTAAGACTGCAGAGTGCTTAAGGTCCAAATATCCGGGACTAAAAGTGGCGTTCGCCATTTCAGAATACTCAGATGTTACTCAGAAAGTCGGAAAGATCAGTAAATCAGACGATCGGATTATCAGAGATTCTGAAACTCCGGATCTCCGAAACACTGATTCACCGAGTTTTCTGAGTTTTCCGAAAACGGATATCCTATTCGTTGCTTTTGGAGCTCCAAAGCAGGAAAAATGGATAAGCGAGAACCTTCCCAAATTAAATGTTCGGGTTGCAATAGGAGTAGGTGGGGCATTTGATTTTATTTCGGGAAAAGTGAGGAGAGCGCCGGTTTGGATAAGAAAATTAGGGCTTGAATGGTTATTCAGACTTATTATACAGCCCTGGAGGGCAAAAAGACAAATTAAGCTTGCGCAGTTTGTTTTTTTGGTAATAAAAGAAAGAATATATAATTAAATTAAACTAATTTCTAATTATTCTAATTGATCTAATAAAATCCCAAATTTCAATCACCCGCCAACCGAAGGCTGGCACTGGCGGGCAAGCCAATTACTAAATAAATTCAAAAGTTCTAAATTAGAATTTGGGTCATTGGGGTTTATTTAGGAATTAGAGCAATTAGGTTAATTAGTGTAATTGTGAGCCTTTGGCTCACTCTTCTTTCATCTGAATTCCAAGGAGATAAAGAATTGCTTCTTTTCTGTAGCGGCGGTCACCGCGGGAGTTAATTCTTATTGCCGGGAGTTTTCCTCTTTTGCCCCATCTTTTAAGAGTCAGGGGAGACACACGAAGAACCTGCGCAGCTTCTCTTACTGTTAGGAGATCGGGTAGGTTATTGATTGATAGGCTTTGATCAGGCATAGGCTCGTGACTATATTTATTAATGTATATGTACTAACTACCTATTTACAAAATAACAAACTGATACATAAATTGTCAAGTG
>CAZFNO010000049.1:0-1311 GCA_964520695.1 uncultured Gammaproteobacteria bacterium
TCTGATCCTCAAAGCGAGTGTGTAAAATATGGTTGCAATTGGAATGGAAGCAACTGTGATTGCAGTAATAAAACTTCTTCTGAGAGTCCAGAAACACAATGCACCAAACAATCTGGATGCAGCTGGGATGGATCAAATTGCCACTGCACTTCTGTTCAAGGAACAGCGGATCAGTCCTTTGTTCAGAAAATTTTAAATTTCTTTTCAAGATTAAGGTCCAAATAAGGCCATCCGGGGACGGTCCTCGGAAAAGCTTTTAATTCAATCTAAAAAGAGCATTGTTTGCATTAAGCAGAATATATAAAATATGAGCAAAGTACAAATACAAACTGTTTCATTTTTGGACTAATCTGTCGGCCTAATCTAGGACCGTCCCCAAGCAGGATCCCCAAGCACCCCAAGCAATCGAGCAGATAAATTTGTTAAGTGATTTTTGATATAATACCGCTATGGCAAAAAGAAAGAAAATTGCGCCTTTTGGATATTATTTTAAATATTTGGACGATATCGATAAGGGCGCGAGAGATTCAAAGGAGTTTGGGTCAATTTTAATTTTAAGTTTGGTCGAAGAGGTAGGAGAAATGTCAAGAGCTTACCTTGCCGAGCACGGCAGAAAACAAAGTAATCTTGCGGCACAGGCGGATGAGACTTACAAACAAGAACTTGGTGATATATTGGTATCAATTCTTCGGCTTGCACGAATTAAGAAAATAAACCTGCATGATTCCTTCATGTATTCTCTTAGAAAAATAGAAAAAAGAAAGAAAGAGCCTAAAAAATAATTTGAATTACAAAAGAATTATTTTCTTCTAACGTCAACTTTAACAACTCCATTAGTGACGTCGGTTCTATATAATTTCCACCTTTTATTTTTACTTAATGAATTTATCCATCGCACAAATTTTTCGTAAAAATCTTCTAGTTCCATAGCAGGATCATTTACAGAGCCTTTTCTACCCGGAATACGAGTCGAATCTCTTCTAACCATTATTTCTCTCGTGTTTCTTTTGTTTTTTACAGTATAATTTACACGCCTATCCGGTTCTCCTTCCCATTCCAACTCTCTAAACCTTATTTTGTTTGGATCGCTAGAAGCTGGAGGTTTTACTTTTCCTGTGCCTCTAATTATATTTGCCCATCTGCTAATAATCTCATCACGAAAATGTAGCGGATCAACAATTATCTCTTTCCTCATCAAGCCTTCTGTATCGTCTGATAACTCTTCCGATAAATCTTCAATAAAATTTTCAGACTCGCTTAAATCAACCTCTTTTACTTTTATAACTTGTGTCTCCGCAGGTTCCGGTTCTG
>CAZFNO010000049.1:1411-4956 GCA_964520695.1 uncultured Gammaproteobacteria bacterium
TTCGGGAGTTTCGGATTCGGGAGCTGGCGCTTCTCCTTCGTGGTTTTCACCTTTTGGGGCTTCAGGTGTGGGTACAGTAGGTGTGCCGCTTGATTTGGGAGCTTCAGGTTTAGGGGTTGGAGTTGGAGGCTGTCCTCCTGCTTGTTCAAGAGGTGCAGGGCCAGATGGTTCTGGCTCAGGTGTTCGTACAGCACCAGGCTCAGCACTAACTGCAGTTGTTGGTTTGGCACCAGTTTTAATGGAAACAAGGTGTGAGGGTTCTTCCGGCCCTTCAGGAATTTCTTGATCAACAGGTTTGACCAAAAGCATGTTCAGAAGTTTTTCTTCTTCTTCCGTGGGATTGTTGATTCTTGCTCGTTTTGCTTGTTCGGGACTACCAGAATTTCGTCTAATATCATCAAAAATCACCTTCACTACCTCATTTCTTCTATTTTTAAGGTTCACCTTAAGAATTAAAATTCTTACGATCGCTTCTGCTGTGCCTCTTCCAAAAAGTCTTCTGGCCACCTCAGCTACGGAACGTTTTATCTCTTCGACTGTTTGATCTTCTATTTGACCGTCGGAATTTGTAGGAAGATTATCAATTATGCGTGTAGTAAAAACGTCTGTATCTGTTTTTCTGTCACAAAGGTCGTTGTAAACTTTATTTGTATCAGAAGCAGTGTATTCGTCTTTAGATTTTCCGGAAATGTATTGAATTACCTTTTCATGTTCGGGATTATCTGTAGTTTGTACAAACGTAGTGAAACTGCCTACCCAAATGCGCATTGCGACGTCAAATCCTTGATTGGGATTGTTAACTACATCCTCCCATGCTCTTGTTCTTTCCGATTTTGATAAATCCCAAGTAACGTCTGAATAATTGGGTGTTTTGTTTTCCAGGCTTTCTTTGAGCTCTTCCATGCCAATGGGTTTTTCGGGATCGAGTATTGATTGTGTTTTTTCAGGAACTCTTGCGGCAAGATAAACACGCCCATTGAAGGCATGGAAAGAGGAAAGACCCAGTATGTCTTTGTTTTCCGGAGCGGCATTTCCGGCAGTTTCGGCTGTTCGTTCTAAAGTCTCAGTCACCATATTCTAACCTATAGTATAGCATATTTGAAGAAAGATTAAAATAACTCTTGACGATTAACTCATTTAAGAAGCCTTAGTAAAACCTATTAATACTCTATTTTCTGCAAACGCGATCGTTGAGGGTCGCCATGTTGGATTTTGATTTTTTACTAATTCCATTAAGGTGTCCCTGAAAGAATCAGAAATTTTATCGAGCGCGTCGTTTATAGCACTATCTATAAATGGTTTCATCATTTTTTCAGCTAAACCAGTTTTGTAATTGAAGTTACGATCTACAGCAACAACAGATCCACCTTGATTAACAAGAGTAAGAGACAATGTAACATCTTTGCTAATTTCTTTTCCCAGTTTCTCTATTCGCTTACTTGCATGAATTACAAGACCGTCTATTCGCAAACTCCCGTTCATGGGTTTAATTGAGCCTTCGCTAATTACTTGTCCACCGGCAGAAGACAATAGGAAATTTTTTATTGAATCTAGTGGTATCGCAAAGCTTGCTTCGATTCCTGAGTTGTTGGTAAGTTCTCGATTAAGATCTGTAATCATATTCTGTCCTGTGCTTTCAATCAGAATTTGTCCAGTTCTTGCTTGTCTAATTTCAGGTATACCCGATGGGGTAAAATCAGTGTGTGATTGAGGAGTAGCTTGCGGTTCCGTAGTTTCCGGCGATGTTGTTGGTTGGCGTGTTGGTATTCCATCATCTACTATTTCGTACTCATCTTGAAAAGTACGATCAAAGTCGCTTCTTAAATAACTTTTTTCAATCGTCTCATACCAGCTTCCATCGTCTTCTTTAAATTTTACGCGTAATTGGATGCGTTCTTCTCTCTTTCCAACATCATAGTTAGTCTGCAAGATATAAATTCCGTCATCTTTATCGCTTTTTGATTTAACTTTTTTTCTTTCAAGAGGGTCTCTGATAAAGTCGGTATCAGGACTTTGTATTAAAGCAATAAGTTCCCCTTTTTTCATGGAAGGTAAATGTCGACCATCACTAATTCGAACTAAATTAT
Source organism: uncultured Gammaproteobacteria bacterium (assembly GCA_964520695.1). Classification (GTDB taxonomy): domain Bacteria; phylum Patescibacteriota; class Microgenomatia; order Levybacterales; family UBA12049; genus 2-01-FULL-39-10-A. Next base: position 3,499 of record CAZFNO010000049.1, read on the forward strand.
AAAGATCATCTAGATTTGCAACTCCTGGAGAAGGAGCCCCGGGCTCGGTTTTTTTAACAGAATATCTTTCTCCAGCTTTATCTTTTACTACCATTCTTGATCTTAATAATGTATATTCAAAATCTACATTTGCTTTAGCTTCTTCTGCTGTTTCTGCTTTACCTTTTCTTTCTTCTTGGGTTCTATCTTCGGGTGGTCTGCGGGGAGGTTGTTGGGTGGGTTGCGGAAGAGGGGTTTGTCTTGGTTGTCTTGGTTGTCTTGGTTTGGGTGGAGTTTGAGCTGGGTCTGGCGGGGTCTGATCCGGATTTGGCTGTGGAGCTGGTTCGGGTTTTGTGTAATTAGATACGAGCAAATTTAAAATTCTTTCTTCTTCAGGCAATAGACTGTTGATTCTTGCAAGTTTATCCTGGCTTCCAAATAGAAGATTGCGGGTTACTGAAAGGTCAGCACTAGCGCTTGACTCAAGTTCCAAAAGCCTTGAGACGACTATAGCGCTATCTTTTCCAAATAATTTTCTTGCCAGCCATTCAACCTCAGATTTATCTAAATCAGGATTTTCCAGAGCTTTTTTTACAAATCTCTCAACATTGGACTCGTCGTTGCAGTACTCATCGTAGATTCTGTCGATTGCTCCGTTCACGTCCGCTGTCACCTCACTTATTTCTCCCACATTAAAGAAATGTTTGACAACATTATCCCTGCCTTCGCTTCTGAGATTAATTGAGCTATAAAACCCCTCCCGCCATTGTCTTTTTGCTTCTTCAAGTCCTTGAGTTCTTACAATTTCTTCCCAAGAAGCTTTTCTTTCCGACATTGAGAGTCCCAAAACTATTGGGTTATAGTGCCTCTCACCAAAATTTGCCGCACTGATAAGAGTTTGATCGATGTCTTTTTTTTCAGGATCAATAATATCTTTGACATTGTCAGGCATAGAACTTGCCAGAAGAAGTCTGCCGTAGGTGGCGTGGTGGTGATCAAGATCCAGTAAGTTTTCAGGCGTTTTCCGATCAGGTTCGGGACGAGGAGCCTCAGTCCTGAGAGGCGCTGTCTCTTTTTCATCATTCATTACTTAATTATATCAATAATAAGGTTCGTATTAAAATAACTCTTGACCCACCAATTTTAGCTTTCGGCTGTTCCATTCTATTCGAATACGCCTCAAGCTGCAATTTTGGAGGGGTCTTCGAGTCAAAATCTGAAGTTGACTCTTGATTTTTTGGGGATTTTGATGTATATTCTTTTTACCTACCATGGATAATGGATAATTAGTTATCTTCATGGAGTTCTAAGGATTAAAAATTAGCCTTAAAAGAGCAGGTTAATTTTTTTTTGAATTTCCGCCTACGCAAAAAGTTTGCTTCGGCGAGACAAGTATGGCAGATAAATTTGAAAGAACAAAACCGCACGTAAATATAGGAACCATCGGTCACGTTGACCATGGTAAGACAACGCTCTCAG
>CAZFNO010000050.1:0-4892 GCA_964520695.1 uncultured Gammaproteobacteria bacterium
CCACCCCAAAAGGGGTGGTTTTTTTGTTTGGCTATGTTTATAAGAGTGGGATTTTCTGCTTTTGGTATAGTGCTATGTAGCACTATACCATCAACACACTACAAGTTTTTTAAATGCGATTGAAGGGTGGTTTTTGTTGGATTAGCTTAAAACAGTAGTTATTATTTCTTGGGCGATTTTTATTGTTTCTTTTGCCCCTTTTTTGCTTGGATTTACTTCTGCAACGTCAAGCGTCAGAGATTTTGCCTGCTTAATAGTTTTTAAAATATCAAAAATATCATCTTTTTCGAATCCTTTTTGAGAAGGAGTTGTTGTTGCTGACACTATTTCTTTTTTAAAAACATCAACGTCAAAGCTTATATGAATATGATCGAATTTGCCTACAAAATCTTCGACAGCTTTTAGGGAATTTGTTTTGTCTTTTTTCATATAATCGCTTTCTATAACTTTAAATTTATTTCTTTGAACAAACTCCCGCTCGTCTTCATCAAATTCCACATCGCCTATGAATAATAGATTTTTGGCAGACATTTTTTTAGGGATAAGTCTGTCAAATTTTTCAAGATCAAACTTATCAAATAAAATTCTAAGATACATGCCGTGAAGATTTTTACTTGGGCTTGACTGGTATGAATTTATATCGCCGTGTGAATCGAAATGAATAATTCCAAAGTCAGTTCCGTAATTCCTAAGATCAGATAAAAGGGAAGGAAATGTGATGTAGTGATCTCCGCCAACCACAACTAATGTATGATGAGGTTTTAAAACATTTTCCATATACATCTTAAGATGGATTGTTTGACTAAGCACAGAATCGTAATAATGAGGGTCAAAAAAGCTTTCGGGAATTGAAAACCTGAAGCGGGACAGCGCGTAATTATTATATTTATCAAGAAAAGATTTTGTTAAGATTTTATCGGGTGCATCTTCAACGCCGTGTGCTGTTTGTTCTTGTCCGTAGGGATAATTATTAACGCCAATTCTGCAGTATATTTTAAAAAAATGAGGTTTTCTCATTGATAATTTAATAAACCTGAAAAATTATAGAGGAAAAAGGGGAGTGTAGCAATTAGTAAGTTTTGAGGCACGGATCGGATTCGAACCGACGAATGTCTGTTCTGCAAACAGATGTGTTAGCCACTTCACCACCGTGCCAAAAAGCTTAGAACTACGGGATCCCGCACTTCTAATCCCGATTATATCGGAAAGATAGTGCTGGGACAAACAGATGTGTTAAACCGCTTCACCACCGCAGCATCTTAGCCTTAAGTATAGCAAATTTGGTATAATCTTGGAAGTTTATGGGAAACGTAGAATCAAGGCCGGGAATAATAGAAAGAGGAGCAAATTTTAGCAAAAAAGTTGACGTTGTTACTGTTGTGGGAGGAGCTGCAATTGGGAATGCTCCCCTGGTAATATTTGGAGTACTTAGTTATTTTACCGGTGATTATATTGAAGATGAAATGAAAGGAAGAAGAACCCACTAAACTAATGGATAAAGAAAAAGACAAAAGTTACCGGGAACACGAGTCCGGATATTCAGAAAAACAAGCAGATTTGGATGCCGAAATACAGGCGGGAGAGTGGCAGAGTCTTAGAAAATATAAAACATATCAGACAAGATCCCGGCAGTGGAAAATAATTGCCACGTATCAGGCAGTAAATAACAGGCTAAATCAGCTGGTAAAACTTTACTACGAACTTCTTAGGGATAAACCAAAAGACGCGGAGAGAATGCTTAATGAGCTTCGGAAACTTCGTCTTATGCAGGAGTTTCTTCTTCAGTGTATGGTTTGGGAACCAAAGGGACAGCTTAAGCGCGACATGGTCCCCAAAGAAATCTGGGAGCTAATAGAATAAATTAAAAATAATATCTAAAATCTCAAATCTTTTAACTTCAACTTAAAGCTTAAATCTGATAAAATATCGCTACTGCAGAAATTTTAGGGCGCGTAGCTCAGTGGTAGAGCGCGTCTCTGACCTGCGCGTCGCCGGTGCCAGAGAGTATTTGGGTGGCTAGTTCATTGGTAGAACGCTTCTCTGATAAAGAAGAGGTGCATGGTTCGATTCCATGGCCACCCACCGGCTCTGGCTCGCCTCGCTGACCAGCCTCGCCGAGTCTAGGCGGGAGCTCCGGCGAAGCGGGCAAGGCGAGTAAAGACGAGGTGGATGGTTCTCCTCCAGAGGCGGACAGAGATCCCATTACCGCCCACACTTCTTGTCTTCATCTAATTTCTTATATATACTTCAAACATGCCAGATGGTAGTAATATTGGCCCTGAGATTCAGGGCGGACCAGATCCAAAAAAACTTGAACAAAGCGCTAGGTTTATTCGAAGAGCAAGACATGCGCTGGTAGATTATAGTGATGCCAGAGAACTTCTAAATGAAGGAAGATTTTCCGAAGAAGAAATGAGGCAAAATTCCGCGGAAATTGGAGCTACTGACTGGAATTACACACTTACTAGAGTAAGCTCAGAATTTTTAGATTTACTTGTAGAAAGAAAACCTCGAAAAAAAGGCACAGGAATTATTAGCGAGGAAATAAGAGTTTCTTATGGAGATCAACCAGCATACAATTACACTAAGACTTTTGAAACAGGAAATGATGACGAGAACGTAACAAGTGCTGAAGATGAGGCGCGTGCTCGAAGAAAAGTGAGAAGATTTTTGGAAGATATGGAAGGAGATTTGTTGCCTCCTCAACCAACAAAACATAAATAGTTTATGCGTCTTTAGAGATTTGATCTACTGCATTTACAATTCCATCATTTGTCTGAAGAAGGATTATTTGTCTTCTTTTAAGATCCAGCCACTGCCTCATCCATTCACGCTTCTGGGCTCTTTGTGCCAACCTACTTGATAATTTCATATCTCCGGTTTCTATAATTACCCTGTCTGTATTTGAAAAAGGTTGAGAAGGGTTCCCGAAATTTTCAACGGCATGTTCTATTGGATAACTCAGCTGATCAAATCCTGTTTCGATTTCTTTATTATCTATATCAACTCCGGTTTCACCCTTCACTCTTAGGGAGTGTATTTTAAATGTACTTCCCGGGATTAGTGTTGCGGGAAATTTTTTTCTTGCAAAACGCCTATCTGTTGTCCAAAGAACCATTCTTGGTCTCTGGATCTTTTGCCTGTGTCTTAAATCAGGATATTTTGATAAAAGTTCTCTTGCCTCTCTTCTGTTTCTTTCAAGAAGCTCTTGGACAACGTCAGGCAAATGACTTTCATTCAAAGTAGGAATAGTGCCATTTTCATAAATTACGCCGGGATCATATTTCTTTGGATTGGTATATCGTCTTGGAATTGCAGAAATACTTATTTCCTCACCGTCCCTTAGCTGAAAGAAAGCTATTGGATAAATCCTTGCTGTTAAATGGTCCTGGGCTGTTGCAAGAACAGGTTTTCCACCGTTAATCGCAGCAATATTTTCAGCAGTTATTATTGCTTGCACAATTGGGTCGGGATGTTCAATTTTTTCGGACGCATATCTGAGAACTCCCGGAGTTTCAATTCTTTGATCTCCGATTTCACCCTTTGTATCAAGCCCCCCGCAGCCAATTGGCATCGCACCCTTAGTTAGTGTATCTGAATCAAAATGAGAATCTGAATTCCAAATTTCAACCTGAGGGTAGTTTGCAAGATCTCCCGTTGGCTCAACAGCGCCTGCTATGTTTCGAAGAGATATTTCACCTGCAGTCCAAGTTCTTGCATCAGAGCATCCGACTACAGCAACCAGTTTTCTTTTACTGGCTTTTTCATCAAAATCCGCCCGCTCCGCTTCAGCTGCGGGTGAGTGGTTATCCTCCAAAAGCGATTGAGCAGTTATAATAAGATCTCTTTGTTCTATGCCTTTTTCAATAAATTGCGGACCTTGCTCAACCATAGGCCCGTAATTATACGTAATTTGAATCTTAAAAATCAAATTCCGTACGGTATCACGACATTTGCAACGCACGAACAATCTCAATTGGTCTCTTGTATCCTAAAGCTTGATGAAACCTTTTAGTGTTGTATTTGATGATAAATTCTTGTAGCCATTCATTAAGTTGTCCAACATGTAAAGGTTCCTGCTTAAGCCAGTAATAGAACTCGTCCTGATCTGTTTTAAAACTTCTTTCTATCACGGCATTTTCATTTGGTGAATTCTTATGAATATAGTAGTGTTTTATGTTTCTCTCTATGCAAAGTTTTTGAAATTCTGCTTGATATTCAAGGCCGTTGTCTGTTTGGATATATGAAACCTCAAACGGAAACCATTTGAAGAAGTTTTGAAGCGCTAAGGATGCAGAATCTGATGAGATATCAGGAAAAAGTATTGCCTGTTTGTATCGTGAGACAATATCAATAGCGGCATATTCATAAACTGTATATGGTAAGCCTGAAAGTTCAGGAGTGACGTGCTTTGTATCCATCTGAAGATACCCTAACCCTTTTGTATTTGAAGGTCTCATAGCATATCCATTCTGAAACAGTGGTCTTAAGTAGTTTGGTTGTATCCTAACAAGATTCTTTCTCTTAAGCAATCTATGAATTGTCATAAAAGAAACAGTTTTTCCAATCATATAGTATAGCTTTCTTGAACCTACATGTTCTTGTTTTCTGAGATTAACAATCTCATTTTCAAGCTCAGGTGATATAGCATAATGGATATTATGAGGTTTTGTTGATTTACGATTTAAACCTCTTGTTGTTAAGTCTCCTAACCTACCACGTGATACTGACTTTGAACGTTTTACCCAACGTTTTACTGTCCATTTCGATATACCAAGTTCCCTTGCCGTTAAGACAAAACTTCCTGTCTTTTTATAGGAGAAGATAATTTCTTTAATTACTACACGTTTCATAACCTTAAACTAGTGTAGCAAATGTGGTGTTACCTTAAG
>CAZFNO010000051.1:0-4747 GCA_964520695.1 uncultured Gammaproteobacteria bacterium
GAAACATAAAGCACCATTTTTATTCACAAGCTCATCTGAAGTTTACGGCGACCCTTTGGTTTTTCCCCAGAAAGAAGACTATGCGGGAAATGCAGATCCAGTTGGACCAAGGAGTCCGTATGAGGAGGGAAAACGGTATGCTGAAAGTTTAATTTTATCCTATGTTCGAAAATTCGGGCTAGATGCAAAGATTGTCCGGCTTTTCAATACATATGGCCCAAAAAAATTCGAAGACAGCCGAGTTACGACAAAGTTTATAAGGTTTGCTAAAGCTAACAGCCCAATTACAGTTGAGGGAGACGGAAAGCAAACAAGAACATTTTGTTATGTTGATGATTTGGTGGATGCGCTGATTTTGATTATGAAAAAAGGAAAGTGGGGAGAGGTTTACAACGCGGGATCTGATACGCAGATTTCAATTCTGGAGCTTGCAAGCCTTGTAAAGTTCGTGACAGGATCCAAAAGCAAGATTAAGTTTGTCACTAGGCCTTCCCACGATCACCAGGCCAGACTTCCTGATCTGACCAAACTAAAAAATCTTGGCTGGATACAGACCATCGGAATCTACGAGGGACTGAAGAAAACAGCTATATAATCAAATCTGCGGGCTCGGTTGCTAAGTCCCCCTTTTGCGCATAAGGGACCAGTCTTTTGAGCTCCTCATTAGTATGAATTAGCTCGGTTCCAGGCCTGCTTTTTAGCCCATATGCCCAGAAATTTATATTCCTTCCGTGTTCAGACCTTAACCTTTCCTGATAGAGTTTTGCGTAAAAAGGGTGCCGTATAAAATCCGGGATGTGTGCAACAAGTGCAACATTTTCTACATGGCTAAGGGGGCTTGACGGATTTATAAGTTCCTGATAAAAACTTTTATACTGATCGCCAGTATGTCTTATGGGATGAACCCTATCAGTTTCTCTTACCTCATCTATTACTAATACTTTTTCTTGAGGCATTTTGCATCTCTCAGACCCCAATGCTTCCCGAATAACTTTGTTTTCAATTGGGATTCCGTTGTAAACAAAAAATGGACCATATTTAGTAATTTCTTCTTGGGTTACAAAATGTCCTTTCTTGTTCGGATCATCTCCTAAATCTCTCATGCTAGACGCAGTCACTTCTCGAACTACAGCAACGCCTGCTCTGATTCTGTCTCTATCCATCCAACGGACTCGATCGGGCTGTCCAGGTTTCAATCTATCATAATAAGTTCCGGGACCTGAGAATACCAAAACTGCCTGAATTTCTGAAGGATAGGTCCGTTCATGGACTCTAGCAACTTCCCATAATTGATTTACAACATTTGTTGCGGCAATCTCCATTTGTTCTTTCATACTAAGAAAGGGATTATAACAAAATAAATTATTAATACAAGGTTAATATTGATTTAGCAGGCAATTCTTATTCGAGTAAATTCTTTAATGCTGTTGTAATTCTTTTAACTTCAAAATCATTCAATGCGGGATATACAGGAATAGAAAGCGTAGTTTTTGATCGTTTTTCTGTATTAGGAAATTGTTTTCTGTCAAAATTCATTAAAACATGTAATGTTTCAAAATTTTGTAGAGGCGGAATTGTTAATATTCCTTTTTGCTTGAAAGAAATACTTGCCGCATCTTTGGCTTTTTCATCCTTAAACTCAAGGATAAACCGATAATGGTTATATTCAAAATCTACTTTTTTAGGCCAGTAATTTACGGAGTTTTTTTTATCCAATACTTTTTGATATTTTCGGGCGATTTTTCTCCTCCTAGAAATAAAAGAATTCAATTTAGAGAATTGGGCGTTTCCAACGCTTGCCGATAAATCCGTTAGCTGATAATTATATCTTATTTTATAATCTTTTCTTTGGCTATAATTTATAAGATCATGCGCTGTTTCATAACACTTTTTGTTGTTTGTAACCATCATTCCTCCCTGACCTGCTGCTAACATTTTTGATGCATAAAATGAAAAAATGCCAATATCACCATATGACCCAAGTGGTTTGCCTTTATAGCTACCCCCAATTGCTTGCGCGCAATCTTCAATAACTGGAATGTTAAACTTTTTTATCTCTTTAATTCGAGCAGGAAATCCAAAAGTATGTGGAACAATTATGGCTTTTGTTTTATTTGATAAATTTTTTTTAACCTGAATTTGGTCAATGTTAAATCCATTTTCTTCAATATCTATAATTACAGGTTTAGCCCCAACATAATCAATAGCATACAAAAGAGCAACACATGTATAACTTGGAATAATTATCTCATCACCCCTTTTTAATGAAAGTGCAATTAGACTTAGATGAAGGGCTGAGAGACCACTGTTTACCGCAATAGCGTATTTTCTTCCAGTGTATTTTTTAAATTTGGCTTCGAGTTTTTCAACCCGTTCTCCACTAATCAACCAATTAGAATCCAGAACTTCTTTAACAGCTTTTAATTCTTCCCTACCCAGGGTTGGTTTATTGTGAGCAATCATTTTTATATAAATATTGTGGATTATTCTATCATATCAGCCAAATGTAGTATAATTGCTTTTCAATTATGAAACCCATTTCTCCTTTCGGACTGCCAATCGGAATAAGTGTTGCTTTTTGGACATGTATTGGGTTACTAAGATTAGTTTCAGAAAAAATTAGAAATCCTTCCACTCCAAAAAAAAGGAAGCGCAGAACTCCATATAATGCATCGGATATAGCGGTTATTATGTCTGCCCACGATGAAGAATTGGTTATAAGAAAATCAATTCAATCACTCAAGTTGTGTTTTTCTGAAAAACAAATTTTTGTTGCATCAGACGGATCAACCGATAAAACTACTCGCCGAGCTAGGATGGAAGGTTGTCATGTATCCGGATTAATTCCAGGTATTGGTAAAGGAAAAGCACTGGTATATCTTTTAAAAAGATACCATTTGTTTGAAAGATATAAATTGATTTTTATAATTGACGCTGATACAAGAATTGATAAAAACTTTGTTAAACAAGCATTGGCAATGTTTCGCGATCCGGACACAAGCGTTCTTTTTGCTAGCGGAAAAGTTCCTTGGCCGCATCATATAATTCCGCAATTAAGGTTGTATTTTATTTCTTATAGGGATAGGTTAAATAGACTTCTTGTATATTTCTTCATATATGGACAGACATGGAAATATACAAATGTAAATTATGTAATTCCCGGATTTTGCACCGTTTACAAATCTGAAGCATTAAAACAGTTAGAGATAGATACCCCTGGACTTCTTATTGAAGACTTTAATTTAGCATTTCAATTTCATAAGAAAAAGCTTGGAAAAATTGGATATGACCACACACTATATGCATTAGAACAATATCCGGACAATCTGAAAGACTATTGGAATCAGGTAAGGAGATGGAATATTGGCTTTTTCCAAACAATCAGAAAAAACGGGATTTGGCCTTCATTTTTTTGGATAGCAGTCGGAATATTCTCCTTAGAGGTTTTAATTAATTCAATTTATATTATTGTTCTTCCTTTAGTAATTTTTTTTATAGTAATCACGTTTTTATCAACTTTTTTTCCTTCTTTGCAGGCAATCGCACAATATGAACCTGATTTTTTTATCGCGGATATAAAGAGTATTTTAATTACTGTATTTATAATTGATTACCTCTACACAATTTTAATCGCATATATTCAGAAAAGACCGCAATATCTTATATATGGGCTATTTTTCTTTTTTTTGCATTTTATCACTTCACTTATTCTACTGACTTCACTTTATCCCGGGTTTTTTGGAAAATCTGAAGGAAAATGGACGTCCCCAAAGCGCCACACAATAGGCCAAACTTAGTTTTGACTTCTATATTCTTTAATTACATTCCAAACATTTGGATCTTCTTCTCCAAGCCTCCAGAAAGTAATTCCAGCCAATCCGAATTCTTTTGCAAGTTTAATTTTTTCCTCAACACTTCGCCCGTTTTCAAACCAGACCTTATGATCCCCGCCATAACTTAAGTGCGGAGATTTTGAATTTTCATCCCACTCCGCTACAACCCCTTTTTCTAAGAGCAAATTAGAAACATCCTGAAAAGTTAATCCCTCTGCTGGTTCGTCTGAGTCCTTATGCCAATCATATCCATATAAAGGTATTCCTAGAAATAATTTTTCTTGCGGTATATTTTGATTTTTTGCGTACGATAATATTTGAAAAACCCAGTCAATTGATGCAATTGGACCTGAATCATCTTCGTCGCTATGTTGTCCATATGCCATAATGTATACACGATCCGCATTTTCCGAAAGATTTTTCCAATCCTGGAAAAAATATTGCCTTTCTGTTTTTTCATCTTTTATTGGATGAAGAGCGACTTCAATATATTTCCCGTCTTTATGTAAGACTTCTGAGAGTCTCTTTACGAATTTAGAAAAGTTATCCCTCTCTGATGGATCGATTGATTCATAATCTATTGTCACACCGTCAAAATTTTTCTCAATCAATAATTGTTTAATATTATCCACGTGATCTGATATTGTTTGTTCATTTTCCAAAACACGCTTGACTCTTTCTGAGTCCCAGCTTCCGATTTCAGGGAGATTTGTAATTACCGCACTGACCTTTACGCTGTTTTCGTGGGCAAAGTCGATAATTGACCGATCCTCTTTGGCATATTCATATTTTTGAATCTCACCGGTGCTGTCTAAGTAGTACCAAAAAAGACTGATATTATTGATTAGATCGGCGTTTTTCTTAAATGATTCAACAGCATTTTCTTGATCCCAGTAGGGAATTGCCGCTCTTAC
>CAZFNO010000052.1:0-4732 GCA_964520695.1 uncultured Gammaproteobacteria bacterium
GCCTTGCAATGCCATGGGCAACTCTTTTCCACATCTCATCAGGAGTTTTTTCAACAGGAGCGCCCGCTTTATCTTTCAAAGAATAACGATCTAAAAATACTTTTTGTCTAACGCCAGTTAGTTTCATAGGATACGAATTAACACGAATCTTGCTGAGTTATTCTTATTATTCGTGAGAATTCGAGAATTGAGAATTACTTTTATAAATTCTCTCGCTCGCGAATCTTCGCGAATCCGAAAAACCATTAATCACATTCGCATTTATTCGTAGAGGCTCATTTTATGAGCCGTTTAACTTCTTTTTCAAAGTCTTCTATATCTACAAATCTTTTAAAAACGCTTGAAAATCTGATATATGCAATCTTGTCCAGTTTCTTAAGTCTTGACGCTACTAATTGTCCAATCCTTTTGCTTTCTATCTCAACCGAGTCTGCTCCGCGAAGTTCTCTTTCTATCTCTGTTACAATTTTTTCTACCTCTTCAACCGGTACTCTTGTCTTTTCGCAGGATCTTATAATTCCTTTTTTCAGCTTATCTCTGTCAAACTGCTCTCGTCTTCCGTCTTTTTTTATTACTACTAGATTAACGTTTTCAACCCTCTCGTAAGTGGTAAATCTTTTGTCACATTTAGTACAAGTCCTTCGTCTTCTGATTGTTTCAAGATCTTCGGAGTCTCTGGTCTCTACTACTTCTGATTCTTTTGAGCCGCAATATGGACATTTCATGTAAAAGATAAGCTTTCAAAGTTCAGCACTAAATCTAGTGCTAAGATCGATCTTATGGCACTATATCTGCACTGTCAACTAACAATAAATATATCTATTTATATCACGTTAAAAATTAGCTTCATTTTTCTTTTCAAAAATAATTTAACTAAAATTAACAAAAAAATTGAGTAAAAAAGAATTAGGTATTTTCTCTGGGCGGGTAATTTTTGGGCGCAAAAAATAAAATCTATCTGTTGTTACGGTTTAAATTGACTTGCACGATTTTCAAATTCCTCTGCTCTTTTCAGGTGGTGGCCGAATTTATCAGCTACATTTCCTTTGGCTCTATCGTTTATTTTTTCTATTTCTTCTTTGTGTTTTATAGAAGAAGCGGAAATTTTAGCGGCAATGTCCAATGCGCTGTCTTGCTGAGTCTTAGCTTTTATCGCGCTTTCCAGCGCTTTCTCAAGATAATTTTGTCCTTTTGAAATTGTTGTCTCTGAGAGATCTCCCTTACCTTTTTCAAAAAGCAGAATTCCAGCAGAGAGTCTTTTATCCGCCTGGAGAAGATAAAAATTTGCTTTCTTTACCGGGTCTGATGTCAAGAGTTCGATAATCCTGTCTCTTATCATTTTAAGAGGATAAAGAGGATGATCCGGAAGGATGCCGGGATATGGAAGCTCATAATTAATTCTTTCTTCCTCTGCGCTTCCAGTTGCCTCTCCTACTTCATCTGTTGCCTCAACCGGAATTTGGGTGGGTGTTTTGGCAAAAGAATATGAACTCCCCACCATGCTAAACAGAATAAAAAATAAGGCAATCAAAAAAATCTTCTTCATTTTAGTTTTTTACCAACCAAAAATTTAAAAATATCTCTTTTTGTAATTATTCCAACCATATGTCCCTTTCCGTCAACAACCGGGAGTCTTCCTTTTTTATTTATAAACATTTTTGACAGCGCTTCAAGAAGCGGAACATGAGGTGAAATCGTTATTATTTTCTTGCTCATAATTTTCTCGGCGCTCAAATCAAAGATTCTTGAAATTTTTTTTTCCATCTTTTCAAACTTGCCTTCATTTACCGGGTCTTCCATGTACTCTTTAATAGTTGGCAAAAACTGCGCCAGTATGTCCCGTTCAGTTATAAATCCAACAACTTTTTTCTTCTTAAGAACCGGAACGCCGTTTATTCTGTGAGAAAAAATAAGTTTTGAAAATTCCTTGACTTTGGTTTCCGGAGTAACATAATCTACTTTTTTTGACATTGCGTTCAAAACCTTCATAATCTGCCCTCCAATACGGCCTAAAACTTTACAATAATCTACCACTTGGGGATTTAAATATCAAGAGGCTCTAGATGAAGTACCAAGTGTATCAGGAGTATCAAGATGATTTCAGAGAACTCAGATGGTTACTCAGTTGATCGGATAATCAGAAATTCTGAGTATCAGAATTGTTAGAGATTCTGATTTTCCGAAACGCCGATCTTCTGAAACGCTGATTTATCAGAGCTTTCTGAGCTTTCTGATTTTTCTGAAAATAAAAATAGCTTAAATACCAAACCTTTAGCCCAGGAAAACCCACAAGCGGAATAATACCTAGCGGGAATACCCAATTTTCTTTAGAACCAATTCTAAACTCTCCTCAGCATTGTGATCGTATGTATTTATTATCAAATCGTAATACTTAGGATTCCAATAAACCCAGTTAGGGTCTCCTCCAGCGTAGAGCCTCCTCCATTTCTCTAGATTATTCTCTTCTCTTTCCTTTATTTCTTTTTTTGCCTCTTCAACAGATATTTTTTTTCTGTTTATTAATCTATCTATTCTAATGTCTAGGTGGTCTTCTCCTTTTTCATCCTCACAAATTACAAGAATTTTATAAACCCCAGGAATTCCTTGTGCGTCAAATCCTGCCAAATGGCTTTGAATTATTTGATGTTCTTTCGCTTTTAGAATTTTTTTAATTTTATCTTCGTAGTCCAAATCGAATTTATCTGGTCTGTCTGAAACAGCGAGTTCTGTTTCATCGTTTAAATGCTCTTTGTGAAACTCTCTGAATAATTCTCCTCCCTCCAAGAGCTCCCAATCAAGTTTTTTTGCAAGATTATGGGCAAGAGTTGTTGTTCCTGCAGCTATTCTTCCGGAGACAGTAATGTTTCTAATTCCCGAAATGTCCATTGATATTTTTAAAGTATAACATGGGGCTTGAAATCATCAAGTATTAATTTCGAATACAGATGGTCCAAGATTTTTATAAGCTGTAGTTATTTGCGTAGCGTCTGCGCCCGCCCGTAAATAATCTATAACATCTTGTCTACTGACAATTCCACCTACTCCAATAATATCTATCGAAGGGGGAAGAACAGCTCTTAACTGTCTTACTTGTCCTAGCCCAATTGGTTTTAATGCTCTCCCTGCCATCCCGGCAAAACCATTTGTGGCGGTAATTACCAGCTCACCATCTTTATTATAATAAGTACTATTAGGAAAGGTGTTTATTGCGGTAACTGCCTTCACTACTCCTGACTCACTTAATACCGGCGATATAGATTCAATTTCGGCCGGATTAGAAAAAGGCGGAAGTTTCCATGCCACCCAAATACCAGTACCCACTTCTTGTTTTGTTCTAAGCAGGGTTTCCCCACTTAAGTCTCGATAAAATCCCATGATAAGTTTCTGTTTTCCATCCATCCCGCGCACATTTGGACAAGCGCTATTTATTTCAACCCCATCTATATCGTATTTTGTAACAACTCCAATCAATCGGGCGTATTCTTCCGGGGAGAATCCTGCAATGCTTATAATAAGCGGTTTTCCATTATCATGAGCAATTTGAATCATTTCCGGTAGTTGTTTTTCGAGTTTCTCCGCTCCGGGGTTGGGTAGTCCCCTTGAGTTAAGGGAAAAAGAATAATCTTGTTCAGCAAAGAAAGTTTCTCCGGGATTTCCTTCTCTTTCCTCCAGAGTGAAAGAGCCAGCTACAACAGCTGCTGATTGAGACTTCGCAACTTCTAATACGTGTTCCGGGAATTTAACGGGGCCTGCGCCATTCATAACGGGCGCTTCTAATTTTAAACCCGCTATATTTACCGGACCAAAATCAACTTCTCTTGTCATATTCTTTCTGTTATAATCCGCATTATCTACAAGTCCTCCCAGGCTGTAAATTTGACGGCACCTTTTGTCGTTAACTAAGTAAATGGCAGACTTCAATAGGATTAAAAAGGGGCTGGAAAAACTTGGTCTTTCAAAAAACCAGGCGGAGATTTATTTATTATTGGTGGATCGTAAGGAACTTCGTATCCAAGAAATTGTCAGTTTAACGAAAATCCCAAGAAGTACTGTTTATGAATGTCTAAAAGGACTTTTTGAATTGGGAATCGCTGAAGAAATAGTCGATGATTATTTTAAAAAAATAAGGCCTTATCCAATTGGCGCCATGAGGCATGGCTTAGACGAAAAAATATTCAGCATTCAAAAATTAAAAACCGATTTAGAAACTCTAGAAAAAAATATTTCTATCGTACCCCCAGATAACTTGGAAGATTCAACTATATTACGCTTCTATAAAGGGCGGTCCGGAGCACAACAGTTATTTTGGAACTCGCTTAATGCAAAAAACACAACTTATGTTTATAGCGATTGGGGTAGAGCAAGATATATAGGGATGAAATTTTATGAGAAGATTGTTGAAATATGGCGGGAAAAAAAATTAAAAGAAAACGTATTAATAAATCTAACTCCTGATGCGCTTGAATCAATTAAAAAATACAATTATCCTTCTTCACCAATATCCAGAACTAGAACTCAAGATATCCGTATAATTGATAAAAAGGCTATTCCAATAAAAGGTGATACTCTTATCTATAACAATATATACGCACAAGTATATCTAAAAAACATGAAGATAAACGGCTTTGAAATTGAAAATATTCACTTTGCAAAGAGCCAACGGGCCATTTTTGAAATGCTATGGAAAATTGCAAAACCAGTCTCTAATTTGCTTTGATATAAGATTAATTTT
>CAZFNO010000053.1:0-4590 GCA_964520695.1 uncultured Gammaproteobacteria bacterium
ATTTTATCAACAACTGCTCCGTCCTCTCTCATCCAGACATAAAAGTAATGGCGCCCGCCCTTATCAACTGTGATACGCGCTCTTGCTCCGCCTTGTCCCGCAGACTGTTCGGAGTACCAGCCCCAAATAGCGCCTCCTTCTTCTCTGTGGTAAATTCTTAAGTTTTGCGAATAAGTCTGGACCGCCTCATTGAGTCCCGTATGAACGCTGTTGTCGTTGGCATCAACGCCCGTTCCTCTCAGCCAGATATAAAAAGTTCTGGGATATTCAATCTCATTTCCGTTACTATCTTCCGAAGGAAAGTTAACTATATAAGCCATTAACGGGGAATCAGAAGGTATACCATCACTTCCAATGAGCGCTGATTCTCCGTTGTTAGGCTGGGCTCTTTTTGCGCTTGAGCCTGAATAATTATCCTGGTTTGTAAAATCAGCCCATCTGTATTCCACGCCGCTATGAACATCTGAACGGTTGATATCGTGATTTTCTGCTTCCATCACCACTCGTCCTGCGGATTCCTGGAAAGCCGGAGGAAGAGTGGGTTCAGGGGCTTCTGTCGGCGGAGGAATATCTGTCGGCGTTGGGGTTCCAGCACCCACCTGTGTACCTCTGGGCGCCACCTCTTTAAATATAAGATTTGAAAATCTCACCAGCTGTGGTGCATTAAGAATAAAATCAGGCCTGAATGTAAATACTACAGACGGGGTTGTGGAATTTCCTCCTTCCAGATTCCTTTGATTTATAAATCTTCCGCTGCTCCCATTTGATAAATTGGCATTTGCAACAACCCCGCCCTCTATAAATAGCTGTGTATCGGGAGGGGTGGATGTTCCTTCAGCAACAAAATCACCGTCTGTTGAATAAATACCCTCAATTCTTGTGACATTTGACGCCACCCTAATATTTCCTCTCACCGCAAACATTACGGTTGAGCCCGGAGGAACGTCTATGTTTCGCTGGATTCTTAAGTCACCGCTTATTAAGAAGACATAATTTCTTCCGGTTGTAAATGTATATGCACCTGCTCCTGTAATTGTAAGCCCCGCCTCGGCGGTATAAACTCCGGATCCAAACCTGGCATCAGATTGGGCCGGAAATGTACACGCCGGGCCTCCTGAACCGCACGGCTCTGTTCCTGCCGTTCCAAATAGGGGATTTTGTGTCAGTCCTCCTTTTTTAATATTTCCCTGCGTCCAGTCATATGATGTTTTGATGGTTTTAGGACGCGCGGGAACAAATTTGCTGTTAACAACAAGCCAGCTTAAATCATTGGCTTTTTGCGCCTGTGTTCCGGATCCTCCTAAATCCATAGTTCCTCCTCCAATAACTACGCCCGGATCCATAGTGGCCGATCTTTCTGAGAAATAGGCGCCTGCAGGGATTCTGTTGGTAACAGAAGAGTCTGATCTGATATCTCCTCCTACACCGTGATACCATGGGTTTGTTCCTGCAGCTGTTATTCCAAAGTCAATTCCTGAGATATTGTTGCTTCCGTCACACACTCCAATCCCGGATGCCAGGTCTGGTCCGCAGTTGGATCCCACCTCAACATTGACTGTTGCTGTACTTGGACTGCTCAGAGAATAGCTGTTTCTGATTCTGTCATAGGTAACCGAGTATTCTCCTTGAGCAAGGCCTGATACCGAAAAACCTGAGGTACCCCAGCTGTTGATGGTACTGCTGTATCCTGCGGGTCCTGTGATTATTATTCTTTCAGCTTCAGTTTTAGCAGTATATGGCTCGGACTGTCTTGAGCCAAGGGGATTGGTATCAATATATGGTCCTCCTGAAATCGAGTAGGTGGTAGGGGATATTCCCGGAGGATTTAGCAGGAAATTTACCGTTACGTCTCTATTATTTATGGTAACTGATCTTGGATTGCCAAAAGTCGTATTTACGCTGAAGCCATTTTTAAGAGTACTTCCGTCCAGGCGTATATTTTTATCACCCGGCAGCACTTTTTTAATTGTGTAATAGCCTTTGGTGTTTGATTTATCCGATTTTTCAGGATCGGAGCCTGCAACAGCTACTTTTGCGCCGCCCAGCCTATATACTGCGTCTGCTCCGCCGTCTTCAGGCTTGTTAATTTTATTATTTCCATTTTTGTCAATATAGATTCTTCCTTCAACATTATAGGCATCGGCACATATGTTATTGGTTTTGCAAACCTGATTTTTCCCGCATTGGCTGTCATTAGTGCAGCAACCATTTTTTCCCGCACAAAAAGAGAATGCATCTTCATTCTTGAGTCTTGTTTTAATATACCCGCTATTATTACAGTACCTTTCAAATCTGTCGCATGTACTGCTTCCTGAGCCGCAGTAATCGCTGCCTGCTCCGCCGCAATTTCTGGTGCCTCCGCACCCGTCTGCAATCACTCCGCACCTTCCGGAACAGCTTCTTGGTACACAATCGGCGGGACAAGTTGTTCCGGTAAATTCTGCTCCAGTATTGCCGTTATATCTTACTTTTCCCAAGCCATCGCCACGGCCTCCGACTTTATATGAAACTTTCTGATCAATAGTCCAATCACAGTTAAAGCCTACAGGTGTTTTCGAACAACTTCTTGCGCTAAGATCGGTCTGAGGATCTATACAGGATGTTGACCAATGCACCTCCCATAGTGAAACACCAGTGGCAATTCCATTTAAATGATGGTCCCAATATCCTGCTGTCCATTGTACACCGTCTGACCAGACATATATGTTTGGATATAACTCATGTGATCTTAAATCACCCGATGCATTTCTACCTGTGTAAACTGGTCTAAAGATAACCTCCCAATTAGTATTGTTATTATTATCATAAAAATCTATAAAAAGATTTGAATGAGAACCTGTGGAGTCGGCATAAGTATTAGTTTTTGCCAAAAATGCGAAAAGGATAAGAAGAGCAAATAAAAAAATAGACAACTTTACCAGCTTATTCATATTAGTTTTCTATTGAAACCGAAAGTTCAGAATTATACTCATTTTTAACGATGGAGTTCAGATTATTTGCGGATTGCGATGCGCTAGGTGTTCCTAATTCAAGAAGCTGATTGTATACTAATCTAAAAATACTTAGTTTTAGGTCAATATCATTATTATGACCTGTTTCATTTGGTAGATAAATTGCTACTCTTAGATTCGTAAGTATTGTGTTTTTATATTTATCATCCGAATCTAAGTCTTCAATCTCCGAGACTAATTCTTGAAAAGAGGCGTTTATTTTCTCCCCACACTCTGGATCTGCACAGGTCACTAATATGTTCCCTATTTCATACTGATTGGGGAAAGTTACTCTTACTTCTTTATCAAGCACAACTAAATACTTTCTAATATCTGGATTATTTGTTCTATAATACCTATCTTGGATATAGTAAGCTAATGTTGCTACTCCTTCGTATCTTTCTTCATCTGTTAAACCCCCATTTTTAATAATAGTAATTGCCTTATCCATTCTATCTTTTGGCACTAATTTTTCATAATTTTGACTTTCCAAAAATAAGACTAAATTATCTGTTTTTGAGGACTTTTTAAAATTGTTATTGGATAAAATTAGTATAATAGATGCTGTAATTATAAAAGCTGTTATTAAAAAAATTAATACAGATATTAATACTCTTTTTGTTGGAAAAAGAATAGTTATCACATATATAGAATATTATAGTAATTTAAACTAATCAAGAGCTATTGTTAATGGGAGGAGAAGAAGAAACAAAGTTTATTTATTTAACACCTAAGGCTTTTGCAACTTTTCTTAGCTGTGTATCAAGTTCTCTGGGTGACTTTTTAAACTCAATTTCTGATTTACCAATTCTTATTAGTGCATGAGCATAATTCTGAAAGGCATCAGCTTGCCTAAAACTCTTTGCTTTAGCAGCACTTTGAGAATCTAATAACATTCCGCTTGCTGAAATTGCTATTGCATTACCTGCGTGACCCATAGTTTTTCCCCGCAAGTCATAATTTAAATTATCCATAGCTGATTTTATATAAATATCTACAGTTAGATCAGGATAACCATGCGTATTTCTATATGCGACAATTAGAGGGGCATTTTTTTCTAAAATATTTTTAAAACCCGTCTTATCTAATTTCGGATCTTTAAGTTTCAAAAACTTCTTTAAAGTATAAGAATTTGGGTCAATTTCGGGTTCGGGATTAATGATTACATCCCCGCCGTTTGTCGTACCTTCTCCGCCGTTTGTGACGTCACCGCCATTTATTCTTGCTATCAACCCTTCAGACCCGTTTAATCCATCGCGTACATCAACAACAATATCATCCAATAGCTGTGGGAGTCTAAAATCTTGGAGGGTTTGTTCAAGAGGCTGGGGGATATCAATTCCAGTGTTTTGTTCAAACCTGGCTATATCTAATGGGGTACAAGCAGCTGCAGTAAGCGCAACACCACCGGCAATCGAACCTACAGTACCTAATTTTCCAAGTTTTCTGTCGTTAGGTTTAACAGGATTAGGCTGTCCTAATTCATTTGGGACAGATGATATTGCTAATTCGTTAGGAACTGGTCTTGGTGCTTCTGCTGACATATTCACCGCCATTATACTCCTTTTCATGCAGTTGTCAAGCCTATAGTCGCACAATA
>CAZFNO010000054.1:0-4561 GCA_964520695.1 uncultured Gammaproteobacteria bacterium
TTTGTATACCTTGGGTCTTTTCCTTCGGGATCATTTCCGTCTCCCGGAAAATTAAAATCATTTGGATCAACAAGTACAGATTCTATATCTTTATATTCACGGCTAACATCAAAAACTAATTTTGCAGCGTGAATTGATTTTCTCTGTTCTCTTTTGGTACCTGCCAAAACTGCGATATTTAATTTACTCATAACTAAAGTATAACAGATAAATTTATGCAATCTGTCGTCTTGGTTACAAAAAAAGATGCAGGATTTCTCCTGCACCTTTTTAAAAAACTTAGCACTCTATCAATTCTGCCCTTTTATAATCCTTCCCAGTCTTACTGGCATCATGATTAGAGCTACTAGAATTCCAAATAATAATACAAAAATACCGGTCAGTATTTTTCCTACTCCTACAAGTTTGAGCTCGAGTAAGGTTGAAGGATAATTTTGTATCTCAACCAGATCATTTGCAAGCTGTGAATTTGTTGGTGCAGCATCACGAGTTGCTTTATCCAAAGACCAATATGACTCTTGAAGGGCATGGAATTTTGCTTCTTCAACAGGTACACGGTTTTGCATCAGGACTCCCTGAGCTGTGAATACTAGTGCAACTACCATAAGTACCATCATCATTCCCATCATCATTATTTTCTGAGTTTTTTGGTTCATAATTTTCTCACCTCCTTTCCTCTTTTTACCATTGTGTAAAAAGTTTTAGTTTATTGTTGAGCATGAGTGTGCTCATCATGCTCATGTTCGTCCTGATGTTTGTCTTCATCCTTTTCATCTTCACATTTACAATCATCCGGATGATCTTCCAGAATTCCTGCAGATTTTGCAGTTCTGCACATAACACAACTATCGTGTTTTCCATGTCCCATCATATTTTTTTCACCTCCTTTCCTGACTATTCAGCGCTCCGTCACGTCAAACGTGATCGAACGGTAAGCTAAGACTTGTTTCTTTGCATATTAAAAACATATAAAATCATCATAAACCATCCTAAATTTAAATTCTGTTAGCTAAGTTACAAAAACTATTTCACTTGAAGGATAGGGGCACTAATTACTCAACTGCAAAAAACGCTCTCTGCAGCCATTCAGGAAGCGCCGGGTGGATATATACTGAATCCGTGATGGCTTTTACAGTTCCGTTTGCTTTCATGGCAATAATTGCCTCGTGTATTAAGGTGGAAGCCTCAGGACCTACAATATGGACTCCGAGAATTTTTTCACCTCTTTGGTCCGTTAATACTTTAGCCAAACCATTTTCCTGCAAAGCTCCCCCCATAGCTGTATCTTTAAGCTGCGCTCTTCCGACTTTATATTTAATACCTTCTTTTTTAAGCTCCTGTTCTGTTTTACCAACTCCGCCGACTTGTGGAGATGAGAAAACTGCGTGTCCAACAGCAAATTGGTCAAACGCTACTTTGTGGTCCGTAAAAGCATTTCTTATTACAGGGTTTGTTTGTTCATTAGCAGTATGCCTGAATGGTAAAATCCCAATAATATCTCCGAATGCAAAGACTCCGTCTACGTTTGTTTCCAAATACTCATTAACTTTAATAAATCCTTTGCCATCTGTTTCGACTCCGGCTGCTTTAACATCCAATATATCTGTATTGGGAATCCTTCCGGTTGCAACAAGCAATTGATCAGCCTCTAATTTTTTTTCGTTATTAAATTCAATATCAAACAATTCGCTTTGGTAAGAAACGTGCTCAAGGCGCATATCAAATAGAACCTCATACTTTTTAGTGAATTCTTTTGTAAACCACTGGGCTATTTCCCCGTCCTCATTGTTAAGCATGCGATTGCCCCTGGCTAGAATTGTGACTTTTGTTCCCAGTGCTCCATAAAAATGAGCAAGCTCAGCGGCAATATAACCACCACCTATGATTACTAAGTGTTTGGGCTGTTTCTCAAGTCGCAGTGCACTTGTGCTATCCAGGAATGGAGTATCTTTTAATCCTGGAATAGGTGGAACAGTCGGTCTTGTTCCTGCGACAATAAAAACTTTCTCTGCTTCTATTTGTTCCGAACCTACCTGCATTTGTTTTGGACCAATGAACTTTCCGCGCATCTTGTAAAGAACAGGATTTCCGCTTCCTCTGATAGATTTCTCAATACCCGAAGAACCGGCATCTACCACCTCAGAAACTCTTTTAACTATTGCTGCAAAATCAATTGTTTCAATCTTACTTTTAATTCCGAATTTCTCAGAGTTTTTAATAGTTTCTGCAACGTCAGCCGAGTGAATGAGCATTTTAGAGGGTATACAGCCTCTATTAAGACATGTTCCGCCAAGCGGCCCTTCTTCAACTAACGCAACAGACATACCGCGTTCTGCTGCAAAGGATGCAATTTCAAGACCCGCGCCGCTTCCTACGACTATTACATCAAATTTTTTCATATTTTTTTAGTAAATTCCTTGCATAAAATTCTTCCCATTTTTCCGCCGGTTTTTCATAATTATATTCTTTATCTAATTTAACAAGCATGTAGGTTAATTCACTTCTGATAAGTTTGTTGTCAAACATTTTTGGCAGCTGGGATAGATTAATTAACCAGTCTGAATACCAGCTTGCCCAATCAGGATCGTTACCTTCAACTATTCTAAATACGCTGCCATGAGCTTCAGATGCCTCTTGTAAAATTTCCGCAATTTTTTTTAATTTATTCTCCATTTTATTTCTCCCTCATGTCATAGCCTGTTTTACCGGCCCTGGCGTTATCAAAGGCAAGCTGCCAGGTGTCTTCTCTGAATGGAAACAATCTAACAGGTAACTCGCCTAAATTAAATTTTCCGCTCTGAATGAGCTCAGTCATTTTATCCCAATCCTCCCAATCTCTGGCCCATGAACCAACAAGAGTCGCTCCCCTTTCAAGAAGGTCTTTTGTTGGAAGGGTGTCGTTACCTTCAACGGGACTGCCCAAGACCCAAATAGTGCCTCTTCTGCTTAGTTTGTGCAGTTTTGAGGGAGAAATCCCAAAGTTATCAATTACTATGTCAAATCTATCTCCTTTTTCAAGATGATCATCCGCGTCACTTGAACTATCAATGCGCAGAATGTCCGGCTCTTTTGTTTCATCTACTGTGTCTTTATGAATAGCCCGTGTTTTCTCGAGCAGTTCCCTCTCTTTCATCCGACCACCTGTCAATATTGTTCTTTGGGACCGGGTAAGCATATTGTTATTATCTACTTTTTGATCGTTCTCGTCTTCAATTTTAGTTGATAAACCAACGGTAACAAAAACAGTATTTGGGCCGACAAAATCTAAAATATTGCTTGGATCAAATCCCGTCGCTTCAATCACAATAGGAACGGATCCGCCCATTTTTTGAAGTTTTGGCACAACTTCGGTTAATAAACGCCTCGTCTCTTCCTGCTCTCTAAGATTTATAACTTTTACACCGGGAAATGATTTAGCTAACATCTCAAGTTTTTCCGGAGTTGTCCCTGTGGCAAGAATATTTTCCGGCGAAACACCATCGGCAATAAGTGTTGCTATAGTTAACCTGCCAATTGATCCTGTACCTCCGTTTACAAGATGCATCGCCTCGGAAGGATCGTTTCCGGTCATAGCTTGGTATACTCTTTGTCCTCTTGTTATTGCGTGCACAGAGACTCCCCAGGGTTCAAATTGGGCTGCAATCTCCGGCTCTATATCCTCCGGAATTTTGACAATCACCTGCTCCGGGAGACGGGCACGCCTTGCTGCCAATCCATCAGTTCCTATCCCCACAATCTGAAGATCATCATCCAGGCTTGGACGTTTTGTATCTTTGCTAGAATTTGTTGATTCTATAGCCACGTAGTCTCCGATTTCAACTCTGGTAACTTTCTTTCCAATTCTTCTAATCCTGCCTGCTCCTTCATGCAAAGGTATAAATTCTTTTCCTTCTGCAAGCGGATGCGCTCCCTCTCCCTTACGTACATGTACGTCACTATTATCAATAAGTGCCACATCCAGCTCAAGCTCAACTTCGTTCGGGCCAAGCGGAGGAGCTTCAAAGCTATCATCTGGACCCAAAAAAATAAGATCAGGCGCCCCGGGAACTTTTACCAGATGGTCATAAGAAGACCTCCTGTACTGCTCATCATTTTTTATAATTTCTGCGCTCCTAATTTCCGGCGCTCCTTTTTTTAAGGTTTCATTCATATGCTCATCTTTCTTCATGTATTAATAATAGTATTAGTCCTATTAAATATCCGTCATCCAGATTACAAAACTAGATATTACCATCATCATTTTCATACATTTCAAATACTTTATCCAGAGAATCAGATGCAGAGACTTTAGGCAGGAGATATTCATCTCTTGGTATTACCACATCCAAAACATAAACTCCTTTTGTTTCCAGCATGGTCTTTAATGCATTTTCTATCTCTGTGGGTTTTGTTATTCTTTTCCCTTTCGCCCCATATGCTTTGGCAATTTTGGCAAAGTTTGTATCAACATTATAGTATGAACCAAAAAATCTATCCTGATAAGAAAAATGCTGATGCTGATAAATCGCTCCCAAGCTATTGTTGTTAAGAACTATCACTTTAACATCCAGATTATTTTCAA
>CAZFNO010000055.1:0-3989 GCA_964520695.1 uncultured Gammaproteobacteria bacterium
TCTTAAATGATTCAACAGCATTTTCTTGATCCCAGTAGGGAATTGCCGCTCTTACTACAAGAGATTTTATTGTTGGAGTTGGGGTGTTCCGAACAGTACTTCTTAAATTAACCTGAGTACTGTTTTCCTGTTTTAAAAAAAGAAATCCCAGAAATATAATTTCTATTGCGATTATAAAAAAAAGTAAAAAAGAAACATGCTTAAACCTCATCCATTTAAAATTTTTACTGCGCCGTCGCGTGAAACGTTCATCAGAAGATCGATTATTGATAAATTGGGGATAAATCCCTGCTGTTTTGTAAAAAGCTGAGGATACTCACTGCATTTCCAGTCCTGAACGTTTATTTTTATTCCGTTTTTTTCAAAAATTGCGTGGTCAATATATGCGGTAGCGCCTGTTCCTCCGCAGTAATCCTCAGCTGCGCCGAATTCAAGACAAAGCGCAACTATTTTTTCATTGGGGGACAGGGCATCGAATTTTTTAAAGTCTTTAACGCAGTCTGCCTCAATTGCTTTTATAATTTTCTTAAGACGAAATAATTTCTGTTTCTCAAGAATTAAATTTATATTTTTAAGACTTAAGTCATCAATTTTTGTTAATTTTTTGCCAAAGAGATATAAAATGGGCCACGCGATTGTTGCAAGATTAAGAGACGAGACTGTGTCAAACTTGTTGGAAAGAATAATCTCCAAATCTTTGTAAACATCATCAAAATTCAGTGCTTTTGAATAGTTAATTTGAATCGTTTTGAGGTGATCCTCGGCCCATGTAAAATTATATGGAACTTCAGTTTTGTAAATAGGTATAAATCCATCGTGTTTAGTAGGGACATTAAGAAGATATCTTCCTGACGGAGTTTTTATTGGTGTGTGGGCTTGATATGATTTATCCGTTTTCCCGTCCGGGTATTTATGTTTTCTCAAAAACTGCGCATCATCACGTGAGACAAAAACATCAGCGTTTAATATCCTTGCAAAATAGTGAAGTCTGGGAAAATACTGCGGCTGAATTCCTGAATATCTCATATTATTTTAAAATTCCTCTGTAAAGATAAAATGCTTCGGCAAAATCATTTAAACATTCGGCACCTCGAAGAGTTGCAAGAGCTGTCAGAGTTTTCTCAGACCTGGAACTGGGGAATTCCCGCCATTGTGATTTATAAAGCTTCAACGCTTCAATTTTTTTATCCCATTCTTTTTTAGTTAAGGGAAGAAAGCAGTTTTTTGGGGACTCAGGTTTAGTTGACCAGAAATCAGCGGGGAACTCATAAGAGATTGCTGTCGGGATAAAATGTTTTTCTTTAGATGACGTTCTTAAGCACGCGTGGGTTGCTTTCGCAGCAATAACGTGGTCCTGGTTGTAGGAATTGATGCTTGGGAAAGCAATAATTGTGGGTTTTACTTTCTCAATTGATATTGGGCTATCCCGCTCGATCATATCCATTAGAGCTTTTTGTCCCAAAAGATCAAGTTTTAAATGAAATTTATTTCCTTCAAATGCAATGTGGTAGCCGTCATAATCAAAAAATTTAGAAACTCTCTCAATTTCAATGTTTCTGTCAGTTGCTTTTGATGGTCCATTTTTTGAAAAATCATTTGTGTCACCGTTTGTTAAAAATAAAACATAAACCTTTCCGCCCTGTTCTTTAACTTTTTGAATAAGGCCACCGCAGCCTATGACTTCATCATCAGGATGTGGAGCAATTACTAATAATCGGTGGTTTTTCAGTCCAATCACAGAGTTCGAAGATAATAACACAGGGAAAATTTCTTTTCAAGGAAGAAAATTAGTAATTTGAGGTTAATTTTAGTAAAATACGAGTAATTGCCGGATCATCTAATGGTAGGATAGCGGACTCTGAATCCGCTCATCTTGGTTCGAATCCAAGTCCGGCAGCTGTAAACCTCACAGGTGGATCTGACTTGACGCGCAATGTATAATAAATAATTACTGATGGACAGAAAAATCATATTAATGCTTGCTATTATTGGTGTTTTTGTTTTAGCTTATTCTATTTTCTCCCAAAGAGCATTAAATACTACGCCAAACGATCATGATGAAATTTTGCAAAATCTTGAAGCTGCTCCGGCGATAGCTACCATTGCAGCAAATCTTGAAGCGCCTTGGGAAATGGATTTTTTACCTGATGGGACATTGATTGTGACAGAAAGACCGGGAGCGGTAAAACTAATAGATAGTAGAGGAATGGTATCGGAAATTGCAAGACTTGATCTAAATCCGGATTCCGAGCGCGGTCTTCATGGAGTAGCTGTTGATCCAAATTTTTCAGAAAATAAAAAAATTTACCTTCATTACACTTATCTAGATGATGATAATAATGTTCTCAACCGTGTAGTCCGCTACACACTTGAGGATAACTCATTAATTGGAGAGGAAGTGATTATTGATCAAATTCCGGGGTCGCTGAACCATGACGGCGGGAGAATAAAGTTCGGTCCTGACGGGTTTCTTTATATAACAGCAGGAGATGCTGAAGACTCATCAAACGCTCAAGATATTACTAATGCTGCCGGTACAATTTTACGCGCAACAAGACACGGTGATCCAGCTCCCGGAAATCCCTTTGGTGATTATATTTATGCTTACGGTTTAAGAAATCCACAAGGAATTACATGGGACGATCAAGGAAATCTTTGGGCAACAGATCATGGAAGGTCAGGCGATCTTTCAGGACTAGATGAGCTAAATCTAATTGAGCCGGGTAAAAATTACGGATGGCCTGAAATTGAAGGGGATGAGAGCAGGGATGGCATGGAAATAGCTGTCATTCATTCAGGTCCTGATGTCACGTGGGCTCCAGCCGGGGCTCAATTCCTAAATGGTTCCATATTTTTTACCGGTCTAAGGGGTGAGACGCTTTACGAATATAAAATTAGCGAACAGACAATTGTAGGATATCTTAAAAAGCGGTTTGGTAGGTTCCGCAACGTAGTTCTAGGCCCAGACGGTCTTCTTTATGTTGCAACGAGTAATAGGGACGGTCGGGGCACAGTGCGTGAAAATGATGATAAAATACTTAAAATTAATCCGACAAAACTTAACGAGCTTAACTGATTTTCATAAAACAATGCTTGTTTAATACCTAATTCCACTCCCGGTGTGGAAGGGGCTTGATTTCTTATCTTGTTGAGACAACTATGACATATTTTCCGTACCAATCTTCGTAAGACGCTCTTTTTCCAGGCTTTAGTGGATCGTCATATGGACTATCCTTCCATTCGTATTCTTCAAATATTGCCCCAGGACCCTCTCTAAGTTCTTGGTAAGAAACCCTTTCATTTAGCATATTTGAAGATTTTAAAGGATCAGTAAGAAATAGCGCTCTAACTCTAAAATCTGAGGAAGTTGCGGGATCTTTACCCCTGACTTCATATCCGTTTATAATCTGAGCATGGCCACCTGCCCATCCAAGAAGTCCAACCGGTTTATCATATTTTGCAATTGATCTTACTATCGCTTTTACCGCACTTTGACGAGAATCAAATGAGCGAACTTTGTAAACGTTTTCATCAAGATTCCTGTGAGATCCATATCCGAAGTGGTTAAGACCGTTTCGCCATCCATTTGGGTCTGATCCTTTTCCGGATTTTGCAAGAG
Organism: uncultured Gammaproteobacteria bacterium; assembly: GCA_964520695.1. Taxonomy (GTDB): domain Bacteria; phylum Patescibacteriota; class Microgenomatia; order Levybacterales; family UBA12049; genus 2-01-FULL-39-10-A. The sequence goes on from CAZFNO010000055.1 coordinate 3,620, forward strand.
TATCATGCTCTCTTATCCATTCTTTCATACTTTGCATTTCGGAAAAGGACGTATTTCTTCTCCATTCAAAATCTGGATCATCGATCTCTCCCAGGGCTATAAAGTTAAGCATGGTTTGGATGGCAGCAGGGACGCACGCAGACATATCTGGATTTTGAAATTGAACCCCACGTTTGTTGTATAAATTTTTTGAGTAGACTTTTGGTCTTTGCTTTTCTTGAACTCCTTCCTGATCGTGAGGAGGTTCAGAAATAATGGGCGGAAAATCAGTTTCGGGAAATACAATTTGTACCTCAGAAAAAGCATCGGGTTGTTCAGACAGCCTTTGTTTGAGGGGCAAAACCATTTCCGGTTTGTTTCGGTGGGAGCT
>CAZFNO010000056.1:0-3824 GCA_964520695.1 uncultured Gammaproteobacteria bacterium
GTCCTAAGCTCATGCGATGCCAGAGAAACAAACTCATCTTTTAGCCTGTCCAGCTGTTTTAGCCTTTCATTAGCCTCCTGGATAGATAAATACAATAGGGAATTATCAAGCGCAATTCCAACTACCCCCGCAAGCCTGTCAACTAAGTCTCTCCTGTATGAAGAAAGCTCTCTTTTTGTTTCGGAAATTCCCATTAGTAAAACTCCAATTGTTTCTCCTCTAATAATCAAGGGGTATACAACTACTGATTTTATTCTGAGTTGAAACTGAAGGTTATTTGCCTTTTCTTTTGATAAAGCTACGCTGAAGATTTCGCTGAGATTATCTGTTATGAGCGCATTTTTACCCTCAACTGCCTTTACCAAAAGATTTTCCTTCTCCTGTTTGGAGATTGGGTGTGCTATAAACTTTTCTCTTCCAATCCGATCAATAATTGCGCTTGCGCCGGTTGTTGAAATTGACAGGGGAACAATAAGAGAATCTTTCAAAAGATATAAAAAAACCAATCTAAATTCATCCTCCGTTAGAAGGTCCGATACCTGCTGGGCAATTTGTTTAAGATCTGTAACCGATGAAAGGACGATTTCATCAATTCTTCTGAGAAGTGCCAGTGTTTTATTTCTTTCATTAAGGTCCAGATTCTTCTTATACATTTCCTCTGTAATGTGAGAAACATCATCACTAGTATTTTGTTGCGAGGAAAAATTGGGCAGAACTGGATTTTGGACAGGATCCATGTAGATTATTATAGTTTCTTTTTACTACCTTAGTAAAGCTGGGACCTTATCCTGAGGGATATCGGAAATCATACCACTAACCGCATCCTTGCAAACTTCAACTGAGGTTTTTCCAAATAAATGCTGGTATTGCTCAACAAGTTTCTCCAGAACTTCTGTTTCATTCCCGTCAATCTTAGCTTCTTTTTTCTGCCAGTCAATTTTTAGCCCTGGTACCTTTTTTGCCTGTTCTAGCGCTACGGGACCAATTATTCCCTCCTGCTCTTTTATTATTTTTACGGCTAATTTTTCAAAAACATCCATATAGTATTAATTATTTTTGAGGCTTTTAACAACAGAATTTAACTGAATAATACCAAGCGCCATAAGGAAGTATGCAATAAGATACATGAATTCATTTATTCCTCCCAGTTCCCAAGTACCCCTGCTTACCTGATAAAGGAACACATAATCTGCAAAAAACTGAGCTACTAATGCAACAATAAGAAAAAGGATTTTGTCTCTCATTATTCCTCCAAGGAGTCCCCTTGAAAGAAGTAATGTTAAGAATGCCAAAGAAACATAAATTGCCTGCCCCAGCGGATATCCAAAATCAAGAAACACCCTAATTGGATCAGACAAGTCTATCTCATATCCCTGAAGAAACAACAGGTATCCCGCAATTAGCATTGCAAGAGGAATTATAACTGCAATTATTTTATTTCCAATCGATTTGAGGCCTAATTTTACTCCGGACGCTTTAGCAAGCAAGTAAACTCCATAGATATACAACAAAACGCTCCCAAAATACCCAATGTCGCCAATTGACGGATAAGGAATCTCTACGTGTAATACATATACATAATAAGAGTATGTAATCTGTCCGAAGACTTGGGCAAGAAGACCAAGTGACAAAACAATTATTGCTCTTCCCATAATACTTTTTGCAAATCCCCAACTCTTTGAAATAACAATTCCCCATAATCCTCCCCATAACGCCATAAATGTATAAGTTGTCTCGTAAAAATCCAGGACTTTTATATTCCTTGTTTGGGGAAATTGGAGGGAAGACCAAATTAGTGTATAAACCGAAAATATTGCTATTGAGGCTTTAGCTTGCCATTCTCTTACCAAATTTCCAAGCATAACTTTAGCGTAGCTAAGCCGAATAGGAATGTCAAGCAAGCGGAACATTGTATAATACTATTATGCTTCCGAAATACCCGGCGTTTAAAAAGCTTGAATTCAAAGATAAGAAGCCACTCGAGGAGATAACACAAAAGTTTCCGCCATATTCAGATTTTAATTTTGTCAGTCTTTATAGCTATGATACGGAGGCCGATGCGCTTGTCTCAAGCCTTAATGGGAACTTAGTAATAAAATTTCGGGATTATATTACAAACGAGCCTTTTTACTCATTTATTGGAAAAAATAAAGTCACTGAAACAGCAGATGAGCTTCTCAAAAAAGCGAAAGATGAAAAAATAATGGATAGAATTCAGCTAATTCCCGAAGTAGTTGTTAAGGCTGATAAAAATTTATTTCGTAAATTTAAAGTAAGTGAAGATCCCGATAACTTTGACTATATTCTAGATGTTAATTCTCTTACAAGCTTAAAAGGTAAAAAATTTAGCAACAAAAGGAACTTGGTAAATAGATTTCATAAGGAAAATAGCAATTTTCGTGTTTTAAGCTTAAATTTATCAAGTAACCAAACAAAGGAGGATGTTTTAAGCTTATTTCATACATGGACAAAGGTAAGGAAAAAGGATAAAGAAGAAGTGGGGCATGAACTCAAGGCTATCAAAAGGCTTTTGGAAGTTTCTAAAGATCTCAATTTAATAGCAATTGGGATTTATATAAAAGAAAAAATGGCAGGATTTGCTGTTGCAGAAACCTTGAAAGATGACTGGGCAATTTTTCATTTTGTTAAAGGGAATGTAAATCACAAAGGAATCTTTGAGGCATTATATATGCTTAAGGGCAAAGAGCTTTTAAAAAATGATAAAAAATTATTTAACATTGAACAAGATCTAGGACTTGCAAGTCTTCGAATGTCAAAACAGCAGTGGAACCCAGTGAAATATTTAAAAAAGTATATAATTCAAAACAGAAAATAACTCAACTAAATATGGCCAGGAGTACAATTCCAGCAAGAGAAAGTATGATCCCAATCCATTGTTGTTTATTAAGTTTATCACCAAACACAAATCTTGATAAAATAACAAAAAGAGTTGGATAAGATGTGGCAATTGGAGCAACCACGGCGGTTAGTCCTTGAGTTATTGCAAAATTATAACTGACAGTTCCTGTTGTAGTTAAAAAAGTAGATAGCCCAATATTTCTATATTGCTTTGAAGGAATTTTGGTTATCTTTTTCCTTTTAAAAATAGCTGTTGCTACCATCAAAAGTGATCCTGTTACAACTGCTATATATGACGTCCAAAACCACCCTATTTCTTCTACGGGAATTCTGACAAATGTAAAATAAATTCCCCAAATTATCATTGCAATTATTGCAAATACAGTGCCTCTATTTTCAATAAATTTTTTATTTTTTAAGGCTTTGAAATTTAAAGAAGCAAGAACAACCCCTGTTAAAATTATAATAATTGCAAATATTTGAATAGCAATTAATTTTTCATTTAAAAAAATTGTTGAAAGAACTACAACTAAGCCGCCGTAAGATCCTGATATTGTGCCCACAATTGAAGTATTGCCAATCCTTAGGGCTTCCAAGAAAATTGGCCAGGCAATAAATAAAAGAACACTAAGGACTGTGGCAATTAAAAACATTTCCAATGTGAATTTTGCTAAATCTTTGAGAAAAAGAGGAGTTAAAAAACTTAATAGAATAAAACCTAAAAAGAAAGTCCAAAATGCAACTGGAAATGTGCCAATTTTTCTTGAAGCAAGTGCGCTGAAAATATCACCTGAGCCCCAACCAAAATAAGAAAGAAGAGCAAAAATTATTGCATACATAAATAGCTATTTGATATTAACTCCAGTCTTCTGATTTATAAACTGCTACTACCAAAACTGATGCGGGAAGATCTTTTACTTTTGTAGTGCAAAGTATCATTTGGAACTTATCTTCATTAACCTGGA
>CAZFNO010000057.1:0-3722 GCA_964520695.1 uncultured Gammaproteobacteria bacterium
TTCACCGCCATTATACTCCTTTTCATGCAGTTGTCAAGCCTATAGTCGCACAATAGTTTTTTTGGGGAGAAAGATAGGAGAGGGGTAGAGCGGGAGTTACCGCCTTTACAATAAAACAATCCCAAACCGATCAACTATTTTATCCAACCACATCCTTAACTCTTGCATCCGCCCTCCCCAAACCTTCATTTAGCTTTGCAGGGAGAGACCTTGCAAAGCTAATCCTCATCCAGAGTTAGGTTTTGGAGCGTTTCATAATCATCTTCTTGTTTTACAAAATCCTCGTAGGAAAGGGAGGGGTTGGTTTTGGAGAAAAAAGAGAGAATTTCTTCAGGCTTTACCCATTCGGTTTTTCGGCGCCCTAATGCAACTCACAAAAAGTTAAATCGGAAACAAGATAAAGAATAAAGAAAAGAAAAATGTAGTTTCATTTACGGGTATACTAGTATACCCGTAAATATCATTCCCACTCCCCGGATGCGAATTTTGCTCTTGCCCTCATATCATGCCTACTCTTAACGAAGAGTTCAATAGGAGTGAAAAATTTCTCTAGTTTTTCCCAGAATTCTCTGGCTTCTGCTTTTTTCGCGATAACTCTAAGCACATTCTTATAAACAGCACTTCCTCTTTCCCAGATAGTCTTGTGTATTCTAACTGTATCCTTATTTATTCCAAGAAACGCCTGAATTTGTGAACTTTTGTATCCGCGTTCAAGCATAAGGTGGAGCATGATGCGTTTTGAAAGCATGGTCTGTTCCTCTTCAGTTAAAAAGTCACTAAAGAATTGTTGAATTTGTGTGGAGTTATTAAGAGAAGAGATAAGGGATGAAAAGTTTTCTTTTATTTCCTTGTCAACTTTTCCGCTAACTGGTTTTCTCGAAGCTCTAGACATACATTACGGATATACTAGTATATCCGTAACAAGCTGTCAAGCGCGAATGTAACTCCGATGCCAAGCGTTGGATGACTATTTATATTTCGCGCTCATACACTGAGCAACAAGCCCTTCGGGCTTGCGACTCTTATTCCCCAATGCTAAACATTGGGGCTTGTCGTCGAATGTGTCAAGGACGGGCTTAGAGCAAGTTTTTAGAAATTCTTCTAAAAGAAGCGAAGTAGGTTTTGTTTGAATAAAACCAAACCTATAATCCCAGCAATCTAAGGGAGAATTGGAGAAGTTGGAAAATTAAATTACCCAGGGAGAATCCGCCGATTGGGAAAAGAAGAAGGAAGAAAAGTATGAAAATTCCAAAGGTTCCAATGGATAAATACCTATTGGCAGTCTCCTCGGGAAGAAGAAGCGCAAAGACTTTTGATCCGTCAAGAGGTGGGATTGGCAATAAATTAAATATTGCAAGAAGGATATTAAGCTGTACTATTATAAATATGATTTGCAAAAGCGAAGTATCGGTTATAAAAAGAGGCGCAATAAATTTAAGAACAAACGCGAAAATCGCCGCAATTAAAAGATTGGTGAGAGGTCCGGCCAGAGAAACAATGGCCATATCACGCCTGCCATCCCGCAGGTTAAAAGGGTCAACAGGCACAGGTTTGGCTGCGCCGAATATGACAGGGGAGCCTGAAAGAATTAGAAGGAGGGGCAAAAGTATACTCATGAGGGGATCCAGATGGGGAATTGGATTAAGTGTTAGCCTGCCCAAAAGTTTGGCTGTTGGGTCTCCAAGCCTGTATGCCACCCAGCCATGGGCAACTTCATGGAAAACTGCTGACATGACAATTACAGGAAGAGCGATAAGCGCAAAACTTAAATCCATAAGTTTAGTTAATAGTAATTAGATAATAGTTAATTAGCAAGATAAATTTATTTGAGCACAATGAATACACGTAGGTTTATCTTAAACAATCACTTCCAAAAGTGCAAGGTTTATGGTATTATTTAGACTCACAAAGAGAAAAAATATGGCAAAAGGGATGAAATGTTACAATTGCGGTAAAGGAATTATGATAGGCCACGAAGTATCAAAGGCTAAGAATAGAACAAGAAAAATATTCAAACCAAATCTTCACCGCCAGCGAATAATTGTTGACGGAAGAGCCATGAGAGTTAGGCTTTGTACCAAATGCGGGAGACTTCTGAAGTTCAAAAGTCAAAATTCAAAGGTCAAAAGTGAAAGCCAAAACTTGGAAATTTCGAGTTTGAAAAAATCAGAAGTTTCTTCTACAACGCCGGCAGTAACAGGATTGGCTTAAGCCAGCAACTGGCAACTGGCAACTGGCGGCTAGCTGCTAGCAGCAAGGAGCTAATTGCTAAAAAGGCCAATTTCCCTGAGGAATTCTTGGCCTTTTTCGTATCCATTAATAAAATCCTTATAACTCATAGGTTTTTTCCCCTCCACCTGAATTTTTTCGCCTGGCAAAAGCTTAATTAGGGTTTTTGGGGGAGTTGGGGGCGTTAGGGAATATTTAGTCCAAACTCCGGGCCAGGGATAAAACGCTCGCATTGCTCGCTCAATTTGAAATTTGAAATTTGAAATTTGAAATTTTTCGAGGTCTATATACCCATCCTCTTTTGTTAAAAGTTTAGTGTAAGTAGCTTTTGAATTATCCTGCGCAATACCTGTTTGGTCTTTGGTAAAACGGACCATAACATCTTCTATCGCATCCGCGGCTTTTTTAAACAGTCTTTTTGAAAGGGTTTCAAAAGTGTCTGAATCAAAGATAGGTTCTTCAAACTGCTCAATAATCGGTCCGTGATCAACATAAGCGTCCATTTTTATAAAAGTGACGCCGGTTAATTTATCGCCGTTTAAAATTGCTGTTTGCACCGGAGACGCGCCTCTGTATTTTGGTAAAAGTGACGGATGGATATTAATTGATCCTAGTTTTGGAATTTCTAAAAGTTCACTTGATAATATTTTGCCAAATGATGCCACAACAAAAAGATCAGGGGAAGTTCGCTTAAGCTGTTTGGTTAGTTCTTTGTTCAATTGTTCGGGAGAATTTATTACTCTCAAAACATCATGTTTTTCTTGCAGTTTTTTAAGAATCGGAGATACAAAATCCGAAGATCCGAAGAATATAATTTTCAATTTTAAATTTTCAGTTTTCATTGAATTTTCAATTATTTAATTTTTAAACTAAATGGAGATTTCTTCAAATTCGTCCTTGCCTTTTTCATTTTTGTGGCTTTTATAAAGTCTTCCTCCTTGTTCCAAAACTCGTTTGGGGAACAAAACTCCGTCCAAATGATCAATTTCATGCTGTACGATAATTGCCATAAATCCTTTGAATTTTTCTGTCTTTGTATCGCCTTTGGGTGTTTGAAATTTTACTATCACCCAAGGAGCACGAGTAACCTCGCCCCAGATATTTGGAAGAGACAGGCAGCCCTCAAGCTTACGCAGCCCTTTTTTTGTTTTAGGGGAGTTAGGGTTATTTGGGGTGTTTGGGATTTCTACATTTATTATCTCAGGATTAATAAATACAAAAATTTTTGATTTTTCTGTGGGTTTTGCAATGAAAATTCTAAGAGATTTTCCAATCTGAGGTGCGGCAAGACCAACTCCTTTGGGATCAGAGGCCGAAAGAAGTGCTTTTTCCATGTCTTTTAAAAAAAACGAAAGGTCAGGATCTGAATTTTTAAAAATGTAAGGATTGGCTTTTTGGGATAAAACCTCATTTGGAGCAGTAATGATTTTAGACATTATAATTTTGAATTATAGCATAAGAGGATTTAGTTTCATTTCGGAAAACTCGGAAAG
>CAZFNO010000058.1:0-3570 GCA_964520695.1 uncultured Gammaproteobacteria bacterium
AGTCCCTTCATCCGCACTAAATATGACAAGCAAAGAAGAAGATCGAGGACAAGATTTTTCTGCTTATGCAGCAATAATGGATGCAGCGAATGAGGTACTTCATGCGGCTGCAAAGGCAAACGATAGCGTAACGGTAGCCAGAGCAATGAGAACTAAACTATTAGCCACTCAGGAATGGTTTCCAGATATCTTTAAGGATGATACGGATCCTGACAAAATTGAAATATGAAAAACACTGTAGAAAGAACGCCGGACGGAACAATTGAATTAAAACTAACCATTCCTTGGGCAATAATTAAAAAAGAATGGGATATTCAAGTTTCGGAAATGGTTAAAAATGCAGACCTTCCGGGATTTAGAAAAGGAAAAGCGCCAAAAAAGCTGGTTGAAGAAAAACTGGATAGTGCAAGAGTAAAAGATGAGGTTTTAAGACAAATTCTGCCGGCAGCCTACGCTGAGGCTATTAAAGAACATAACCTCAAGCCAATTATGGACCCAAGAATTCACGTAGAGGGGCAGCTTTTGGAAGGGAAAGATTGGCAGTTTCACGCCCTAACTTCTGAAGCCCCAGAAGTCAGGCTAGATGGGTATAAAGAAGAAGTAAAAAAGGTTACGGCAAAAAGTAAAATTGTTGTTCCGGGGAAAGAGGAGGAAAAACCAAAACTTGATGAAGTAATTAAAGCGCTTATGTCAAGCGCTAAAATCACAATTCCAAAAGTCCTGATTGACAGAGAAGTTGATAGGCAGCTGTCCCAAACACTTGATGAGATCAAAAGGCTCGGAATGACCCTTGACCAGTATCTCTCATCAACCGGAAAAACAGCTGAGACGCTGCGGGCAGAAAACGCTACTAAAGCTGAAGCAGACTTAAAGCTTGAGTTTGCTCTTCAAAAAGTGGCAGAAACAGAAAGAATTGTGGTTGAGGATGCGGAGATTGAAAAGACCATAGAAAATGCAAAACCCGAAGAAAAAGAAAGTCTTAGGGCAAATAGATATCTTCTTGCGGCAATCTTAAGACAGCAAAAAACGCTTGATTTTCTAAAATCATTGTGATAAATTAAACGCGCTTATGAAACCAAAAGCTAATAAAAAACAATCCAAACAGTATGTAGATCAAAACCCTGTAGAATCTTTTAGGGGGGTTGGTTCTTCGTTTATAAAATCCTTAAAAAATGACGTAATGGAGGGATCGGTTCACGATGCGTGGGACCAAATGGTTAGTGCCCCAGGAGCTACCGAAGCAAACAAAAGCGGAGATCTTTCTGCAGGAGAAGAGCTGAGTTTAGAAAAATTAGAAAAACAAGTAGTTCAAATCACTGATCAAGGAAGGGAATACGTTAAGGAAGTGATTAGAGCTTCGGAAATATCAACAAAAAACGATTCTCAAGAAACAGAAGTTAGAATGCAGGAAATATTAATTGAGATAAAAAGCCTTACCAAAAGCTCCAAACAGCTTGAGAGAAAAGTTGCGGTTGAAGTAATTGAGCAGGGAATTGCGGATCCCGGAGTCTATCATATGAATTTTTTGGATAGAGTCTTATCCTCTCTTCGCGATGTACGGGAAACAGTCGAAGATTCACTCGCTTGGTTTAATGCGTTAAGAAGCAAAAAAGCATCACGTCAATACGGAGCACTTGCTAAAAAGAAGGGGACTTCCTTCACGCTTTCCAGCGAAAGAGTAGTTGCAACCCAAACAGGCTAAAACTTGTCCTGAGCTTGTCGAAGGATTACCCCCTTGACACACTAAATTATACTTGCTATCATTTTTTAGTTGATATGAAAAGAATAAAAGACCTTATTATTGCAGTCCTTAACTCCTTGAAGGGAGGTAGTTCTTCGCAATAATTTAGGTCACGCGAAGACACGACAAACCTCCCAATCGGGAGGTTTTTTTATAGTGAAAAATTTAAAATGAGAAAAGATATAGAACAATCAGTAGGCAGATATACCCAAGAAGAGATTAGGGAGTTTGGTTTGCCAACAAACATTAGTCGCGTGCCCTCATTTGACTTTGACCTGGGTCCAAACAATAGATTGATATCCAGAGGAGAATCAAGACATAAAAGCGAACCTGTAAGAGGTACTGGAAAGGTTAGAAGGGTAATTAATAGAAATAACAGGAGGAGGTGAATTATTATGGCAAGTGCAGAATTAGACAGATATAATTATGAAAGTCCCGAAGCTAGAGAAAGAAGAGCTGTTCATCAAATTGCTCAAGCTATGATTAGAGAATATGGTGACCCAAATACTGGTGACTACAGGGATCCATGGTTTGATACAGTGGGCGCTGTTGAAATGACAAGAGGCGTTGAGTATCCAATTGGAGAACAAATCTCGACGGAATAGTTTGATTTTATTTACCTATGAATAAAGAGGCGTTAGGAAATCTTAGAAGAACGGGTTTACTGCAGGTTAAATATGTGGGAGATGAGGCTGTGCTTCCTGTAACAATAAATGGTGAAACTCAGGATACAGACGTCAGACTTCACCATGTTTTTCCAGGAGGCGAGGCATTGTATTTACCCACAGACACTAGAACGACAGATTCAGTTATTCATGGCGAGGTCTTTGAAACATACGGAGAAGGACAATATTAAATAGAAAATTAATTTATAATAAATAAACGGGGCTTGAGGGAGTCTCGTTTATTTTTTTCAGAAACTATGTGTGGGCCCGAGAAGAGTTCCTTCGACTTTGCTCAGGATGAACTTCTCCCCTTCTCTTCACTTCTGCAAAATCAGTTTACACTGAGCTTGCCGAAGTGTGGGCCCGAGAAGAGTCGAACTTCTGACCTTTGCAATGTCAATGCAACGCTCTAACCAACTGAGCTACGAGCCCGCGTCGTATCATTCGTTCGGATCTTCATTGTTAGAAACTAACAATTTCGATTAATCACTCGATACTCCTTTTCAAATTCTTCGAATTTGAGAAAACGCAGTCAGATTATTTTAACAAAAAATCTGCTAAACTAAAAGCATGACAAGAGAAGAGGCTTATAAAAGCCTGACATTGCTTATAAAAAATCCAAATCTTATAAAACACCACCTGGCTTGTGAGGCTATAATGATCGCACTTTGTCAAAAGTTAATTCCAGACGCGGATCAGGGAACAATTGCCAAATGGGGATTGGTTGGACTTTTGCATGACGCGGATTATGAATTGACTCGCGATAATCCAAAAAAGCATACTAAAGTTCTTGAGGAAAAGATAGGAAAAGGGCTGGACCCTGAAATAATGTATGCAATAAAAGCCCATAATTTTGCTAATACCGGTGCCAAGCCAAAATCAAAAATGGACTGGTCTATGTACGCTTGCGATGAGCTATCAGGGCTTGTCATTGCCTCAGCACTGATTCACCCCGAAAGAAGCCTTGCTCTGCTTGACGTAAATTTTATTTTGAAAAGATTTAATGAGAAGAGCTTTGCAAAAGGCGCTGACAGACAGCAAATTTTGTCGTGTGAAAAAGAGCTTGGAATTCCCCTTGCCCAGTTTATTCAGATTGCTCTTTCCTCAATGCAGGGTATTGCCCCACAGCTAGGTTTCTAAAAATTTATTTGATCAAGGTGATAA
>CAZFNO010000059.1:0-3495 GCA_964520695.1 uncultured Gammaproteobacteria bacterium
CTTTCAAAATTCTGTCTTGAGGCTATTGACATTAAAAAAATAGGAACATCATTTACTTGCTTTGAGATCGATCCCTTAACGAGTAACAGAAGCATAACAGGCATATTTCTTCCGCCAACACTTGGTCTTTCAGGCAATGTTTTAAGGCCGGGGCAATCAGTTATAGCCTCGGGATACGGAATGCCGAACGCTAGGATATTTCTTACTATATCAAAAGATATAGTAATCGATACTTTTGCAGATCAGAACGGATTCTGGCAGGTTGAAATAAGAGGAATACCTCCCGGCAAATATAATCTGTTTGCAACAGCAAAATTTGAAAACAAAGACTCTGAGATACCCGACAGGACGCAAGAGCTCGAATCTATTTCAGTCCCGAGTTTTATTAAAGAAAATATTGGAGTACTTTTGGCACTGCTCCTGCTTATTATAATAGCCATTATAATTGCAGTAATTCTAAGGTCTAAGAAAATAAAAGAAGCAATAAGAAGGCTTATTAAGGGCAAAAAGCCGGTTCCTGCCACCCGCCCCGATACCAAAGAAAAGCTCCACCACGCCTGGTTTTTAGGATTCTAGATCTCCGCGGTCCCTTCTTTGTTTAACTCTTCGGGCTATTCCAATTATTAGAATAATTGCAACAGTTAAACCCAGGAAAAACTCAATTGGAAGAGCAAAAAAGGTAATGGATTTTTTAAGGAGCGGGCCTTCTTCCGACAAAGCTACTGTCAGCTCTGCCCTGTAAAAACCAAGAAGAAAAGTTTCATCCCAATAGAGCCTGGGATCTTCGGCTTTGTTATTTTCGGACTCTATAAATCGGCTGGAATTGCCAAGTATATTTACGGGAAGAAGCTCAAGGCTGCCGACGGTTTGTCCAAACATGTTTTTTACTACAACATTCCCCTCAATAGTTACAAAATGCCCGCTCGTATTTGCAAGATTTAATATAAGCTCTACGGGTCCGCGGGTGATAAAGCGGGGAGAGGAGAATTCAAGAATATTTCCCGTAGTTTCACTTTTGGGACCGATTGACAAAAGAATGTTTGCTCCGATTCCGGCTCTGGACAGAGCTTTAGTGCCTTGCAAATTACCGGCTTCGGCTTCAGAAATAAAAAGAACTGAAAAATAATAATCGCGCGGAGGCTCGCCTTCGGTTAAATTTACTCTTAAGGTCAGGTCTTTTCTCTCATTTGGTGCAAGTCTTACAATCCCAATTTCATTTTCTTTATCAAATACTCTTACTTTGTCAAAGAAATCCTTATATCTTAAAAGCTGTGTTTCATCAAATTCTATCTCCCCGTTATTAGCAGGCGAGCTCTTAAATGGAATTAGAAAGATATTATACGATATAGTCTGATCAGATAAATTCTGAACAGAAATCTGGGCATCTACTTGGGCAGGCGCCTCTGCATTGATTTGAATAATAGCAGGATCAATGGAAACGCTAACCTCTTGAGCGCTTGCGTTTCCAATATTAAATATTAAAAATAAAATAGTAAATATTAATACTGTAAAATTTCTAATTATTCTAAGTGGCACGCTTGTCAAGCAAGCGAGCTCCTTCGCTGCGCTCGTCCGCTCTAATTGACCTAAAGAATTCCCAAGCATCAATTTTAGTAATTTCCAAATTGAGATTTGATTAGAAATTAGAGCAATTAGGTTAATTAGGTAAATTTTCATCAGAAGGTGGGTGTTGCAATATATGTTGCTGTATTTTCATAAGATCCTGTTGCCTGAGATGTAGATATATTTACTTTATAAGTAATGCCGGCACGCTGATTTCTTCCGCGTTCTCCCTTGAGTACAACCACAGCTTTTTCCTTTTTTGATTCGTCTGCAAATTGTTTATATGAATTTGGACTATTCACAAATGACGAATCGTCTTTGCGGCAGTCAGCCGAAGGACCGTTCTTTGTGAGTATTGACAGGCTGTCGCATCTGTATCCAAAGCCGTATGTTAAGGCGCTTTCCCAGTCCGAAGCTTTAATTTGAGTGCAGGTGCCGTTATCACAGGTAGTATCCGGTATTAAATCTTTGGTTCTTAAATTCTGCGGAGGGTGATTCTGGGAAGCTGTCACCTGGTATCCCGGAGCCTTGGTATTGGAAACAGTAAGCGTAATTTTTCTGGTTATTGGATTGGTGGGGACCAAAACCCCAAAGTCTACAATCCTAGATGATATTGTAAAAGTAAATGCTCCGCCTCTTGGAACGTACTGAAAGCCTGCTTTAACATTCCAATTTGTTCCGCCGTAGAATCCGGGTGCAGTTTCACCGGAGGTTATGCTTAAGTTATATCCGGATCCTGCGGACTCTCCGGCTATTGAGTTGAGATTTCCCATCTGAAGCCTGTAAAAAGCATTGTTCATAACGCCCTGCGCACTCGCGCTTTGCGCAAGAATGATGAAAAGCGCTGAGGTCGCCAATAAAATTAATACTGTAAAATTTCTAATTATTCTAAGTGGCACGCTTGTCAAGCAAGCGAGCTCCTTCGCTGCGCTCGTCCGCTCTAATTGACCTAAAGAATTCCCAAGCATCAATTTTAGTAATTTCCAAATTGGGATTTGATTAGAAATTAGAGCAATTAGGTTAATTAGGTAAATTTTCATCAGTTTATTTCGTCTCTTCCCGAAGATCTTCCGTTTCTTCCAATATTTCATCCAGCTTTTCCACTTCTTTCTCATCAAGCTTGTCTTTCCCGCTTTCCAGAATTTCCTCAACATCATCTGAAATCTCATTTGCTGCTTCACCGGCGCGTTCTTTGGTTTTTAATGCCTCGTCTTCGGACTCCTCGGTCCTTTTAAAATTTGTGCCGAAAAAATAGGCAACAGGAGAAAAGAGCGCAATGGAGGCGATTTTCAGAAGATTTGCAGCAGTAATCGCTTGTGAAAAATCCTGCCAAAAAAGAATCAAAGCGCCTATTGGAAAAACAAAAACAGATTTAGGGCTCATAATAAAAGATGCTCCGAAAAGGAGAAAATAGAGAAGAAAGAAAAGGTTTGAGGAAATTCCTCCTGTTGAGAAGATCAGAAGAAGACTGATGGTGTTTAGAATAAAAAAATTATATGGCCCCCCCAAATTTAAATTCCTCTTATTTTTAATCGAAACCAGGAGAAAAAGAAAGATTAAAAAACCAATGATTGGAACCGTAAATTTTTCAAAGTCACTTCTTTGCCAGATAAAGACCAAAAGGAAAGATGAGAGAATTAGAAGAGCGTGATAATAAGGCTTCATAAATTAATAGTATCACAAGTACCAGGAGTATCAAGGGTATCACGAGGTAAAATTGTTTTCGGAAAACTCGGAATACTCGGAAGGTCAGAAGGTTCGGTAAATCAGAAAATCAGAGTTTCCGAATTGACTGACATTCTGAGCCTCTGAAACACTGAGTTATCTGAGTTTTCTGAATACCCCATAGTTTGACAGTTAGGCTGGTTTGTGGTATGATTTGGCCTGATTTTTGAATATAGTCCGGGCCATTTTGCGGCCTAGTTCTGTGTT
>CAZFNO010000060.1:0-3459 GCA_964520695.1 uncultured Gammaproteobacteria bacterium
GATTGGCGAGCGGGCCGAACAAATGCGGATACCCGGCGGCTAAGAAAAAGAGCGACAGGACCCCGAGCGAAAAGTCAAAATAAATATTATGAGCGACATTGGAAAAATAAATAAAACCGAAATTACAGAGGAGGTTAAAAAAGCATACCTTGACTATGCAATGTCTGTTATTGTTTCCCGCGCGCTTCCCGATATAAGAGACGGGCTCAAACCCGTTCATAGAAGAATTCTTTATTCAATGTCCGAGATGAACCTTACCCATAACTCAAAATACTCTAAATCCGCAAAGATTGTGGGAGAAGTGATGGGTAAATACCATCCCCACGGTGATATGCCAATTTATGACGCACTCGTTCGCCTTGCCCAGGATTTCTCAATGAGATATCCGCTTATCGACGGTCAGGGTAATTTTGGCTCTATGGACGGAGATCCGCCCGCCGCCATGAGATACACAGAAGCAAGACTTGCAGCAATAACGTCTGACATGCTTGGTGACCTTGATAAAGAAACAGTAGGTTTTAATCTTAATTTTGATTCAACACTTAAAGAGCCTTCTTATCTTCCGGCACTTCTTCCTAATATTCTTCTCATGGGAAGTGAGGGAATTGCCGTTGGAATGGCTACGAAAATTCCTCCGCACAATTTAGGTGAGGTTATGGACGCGGTGATATTTATGATAGGCAAAAGCAAGATTATACAAACGCCTTCTTTATCACTAACAACCGGGGTGACTGTTGATGACCTGTTCCAATACATAAAAGGTCCCGATTTTCCAACGTACGGTGCCATATATGATGCTCAGGAAATCAAAAACATTTACTCAACCGGAAAAGGAAAAGTTTTAATTCGCGGCAAGGCGGAAATTGAAGACATTGGACAGGGAAAATCTGCAATAATTATAACCGAGCTTCCTTATCAGGTTAACAAAGCGCTTCTTGTTGCAAGAATTGCAAATTTAGTAAAAGAAAAAAAAATTGACGCAGTATCTGACCTTCGGGATGAGTCGGATAGAAGGGGAATAAGAGTGGTTGTAGAGCTCAAACGTGACTCAGCTCCCAAAAAAGTCCTCAATAATCTTTTTAAGTTAACGAGTCTTCAAACCACATTTCCTGCAAATATAGTGGCACTTGTTGATAATACTCCCCAGACCCTCAACCTTAAAACTATTCTTGAAGAATATTTAAAACACAGATATTTGGTAATTAAAAAGAGGTCAGAATTTGAGCTAAGGCAGGCCAAGGCAAGACTTCATATTCTGGAAGGACTCAAAATTGCAGTTGATAATTTAGATGCAGTTATAAAAACAATAAGAGCTTCAAAAACCCAGGAAGATGCCAAGAAGAACTTAATGCAAAAATTCAAACTGTCAGATCTTCAAGCAACTGCGATTTTGGATCTTCAATTGCGGCGTCTTGCTGCACTGGAGCGCCAGAAGATCGAAGACGAGTACAAAATGACCAAAGAAACAATCGCATATCTTGAAGATCTTCTGGCACACCCTGAGAAAATACTCAAGGTTATAAAAGACGAATCGGAATATCTTAAGAAAAAGTATGAAGATCCAAGGCGCACTAAAGTTTTTAAAGGAAAAGTGGGAGAGTTCTCAGAAGAAGATTTAATTACCAATGAACCAACTGTGATTACTCTTACAACAACAGGATATATAAAACGCCAGAGCCTTACAAGCTTCAGGACTCAGCAAAGAGGAGGAAAAGGGGTAATTGGTATGACAACTAAAGATGAAGACGGAATTCTTCACATAAAATATGCTATGACACATGATAATATCCTGTTTTTTACCAATAGAGGAAAGGTATACCAGACTAGAGCATATGAGATTGATGAATCCTCAAGAACAAGCAAGGGTACTGCGATTATTAATTTAATAAATATTGAAGCGGGGGAAAAGATAGAATCTTTTATTACGTATAACAAAGGGGACCAGTTCAAAAATATTTTCTTAACCACAAAAAATGGAACTGTTAAAAAAACAGCCAAAACTGAATTTGAAAATATCAGAAAATCAGGAATTGTAGCCATAAAATTAGATCGTGGAGATGAGCTTGCGTGGAGTAATCCTACAACTGGGGATGATAACATATTTATATATACGAGAAATGGTAAGTGCATCAGGTTTTCCGAAAAATCCGTTCGCCCGCTGGGAAGAGCAACGCAGGGGGTCAGGGGAATAAAGCTCTCCGCAGATGATCTGGTAGTTGGCATGGACGTTGTCGGGAAGGGAACAATTCCTCAGCTTCTCACAATCATGGAGAATGGGTTTGGTAAAAAATCTTCTCTTGCGGAATTCAAGCTTCAGGGAAGAGGAGGAATGGGAATCAAAATTGCACAAGTTACTAAAAAAACCGGAAAGGTTGCAGCGGGCCGAGTTATCCCTCCCGATTGTAAAGAAGTAATTATAACGTCCAAAAAGGGTCAAGTAGTTAGGATAGATATAAATTCAATTCCCAAACTTTCCCGGGCAACGCAGGGAGTAATTTTAATGAGGTTTTCAAAAGGAGATGATGCCGTTGCATCAACCACCTGTATTTAATAATGAGAATTGATGGAAAAAAAATATCTCAAGCTATTCTTGAAAAAGTTAAAGTAGAAACACAAGAGTTAAAAAATAAAGGAATCACGCCCACCCTTGCAATAATATTGATTGGAGAAAGCGAGTCTTCTCTTTCTTATATTAAACAGAAAAGACTCAAGGCCGATGAGATAGGAGCAAGAATTGATCTTTTTCACTTCCCATCAATCACCCAAACAGCCCTAATTTCCCTAATTAATAAATTAAATGCTGATCCAGCTATCCACGGGATTATAGTTCAGCGCCCTCTTCCGCAAAATATTAACCGCGATAAAATTGCACTTGCCATAGCGCCTGACAAAGACATAGACGGATTTGGTCTCGGGTCAAACTTTGATCCACCGGTAGCACTTGCAGTTGTTGAAATATTAAAAAGTATTGGAATATCAGATTTAAAAAACAAAAAAATTACGGTTTTAGGAAAAGGGGAGACAGCAGGAGGACCGATTATAAATTTACTGAAAAAACATGGTTTCAATCTGGAAATAATTGACAGTCAAACTAAAAACGCAGATGAAATTTTAAAAAATTCGGACATCATAATCTCGGCAGTAGGAAAAGAAAATGTTATAAAACCCAATCTTCTAAATAAAAATCAAATTTTAATAGGGGTTGGTCTTTTTTCAATTGACGGGAAATTGAAAGGGGATTATGATGAAGCCGAAGTTGAAAGCAAAGTAAAATATTTTACGCCAACCATCGGAGGCGTCGGCCCAGTCAATGTAACATTTTTGATGAGCAACCTCGTATATGCAGCCCGCGCCCAAACACCTTTAAGTAAATAGCCTCAAATAAAAAACTTTAAATTAACTTATAGCCATTAGTTATTTAGACGATTATACCACCGTTTCAATTCAATTAAGTTTGAC
>CAZFNO010000061.1:0-3447 GCA_964520695.1 uncultured Gammaproteobacteria bacterium
ATTATAGCAGGTTTGGTATGGTATAATGATAATATGAAACAAAAGGTTCTAGAATACAACGCGATTTTTCAAAAAGAAAAGGAAGGTGGATTTTCCGTATGGATTCCCGCGCTTCCAGGCTGTGCTACGCAAGGAGAAACCTTTGAAGAGGCTATGGAAAATATCAAAGAGGCAATCTCACTTTACTTAGAAGAAACAAAAGAAGTTGAAGAGGACAATGTGCGTGATCAATTCATGGTTTCAGTAACAGTCACTCCATAAATGAGTAGACTACCTCAAGTCTCAGGCAAAGAGACAATAAAAGCACTTCAAGGGATTGGATTTTCTATAAGTTCTCAAAAAGGAAGCCACGTAAAATTAGTCCGAATCAAAAACAAACATAAACAAACAGTTATAGTCCCCATACACAAGATCATTAAAAAAGGAACTCTGCGAAACGGGATTTTAAAACCAATCAATTTATCAGTTGAAGAATTTACAAAGCTTCTGAGAAAATAGCGGGGTAAATTATAGCAGGTTAAACAAGAATTATGATTTATGATTAAAGATTTATGAACAGGTTAATTATTGCAGAGAAAATTGTTGGTTGTAAAATTCAATACTACTCTCTACCGTAGAAGACCAGCCATTGGGCAGTAAATTGTGATTTGCTCCGGAATATTTTAAATAAGTCACATCGATATCATTTTCTTCCAAAATCTCCACCAGCTCATCTGTCCACCAATGCGGAATTTCCTCATCCCCTGTTCCCTGGTGGATTTGGACCGGCGCTTTAATCCACTTGTAATATCTTTCCGGCGAAAAATCCTTGGTATCATAAAGCTCTTCAAAATCAGACAAAGCTTTTCGCAATTCCTTTCCCTGATCATCTGTTTCATCTGTATAAAAAAGTATTGAATACGGAAATGATTTGGATACAGGTGCCCAAAGAACTGTTGGATAAGTGCCGCCTGAAATTGCAAGCGTTACAAGAGCAATATGTCCTCCATTACTGTGTCCCCATAACCCGACTTTTTCAAGATCTGCTGAAATAGTTCCGACGTAAACATCGTCCAAACCGTCGTTTAAAGTTTGCAAAGACTCCAAAAGAGTAAGTGCTGTTGTATAGGTTTGAAATCGTCCTTCAAAAGGAAGTGCAGACTCACTGGCACTTTCTCCAAACCCCAGAAAATCAGGAGCCAGGGTTATAAATCCATTTTTAACAAACTCACTTGCAGATGGCTGAGTTCCTGCACCCGGTTCAAAAATTTCATCAGGGACAAAACCGCGAAACATGACAATTACAGGATACTCCCCTTCCCCTTTTGGAATATTGATAAGTCCACTTACTCTAAGAGTCTCCTTACTTCCGGGTGATTTAGGAATATCAAAATAAAACATTTGCTGAAAAGAATCCTCGGTCTCACCAACAACAGGTCCAAGAGTAATTTGACTTACCGGAAACTCTGTATTTCTTAAATTTTCGAATGTGTAGGAAAGGAGCGGTCTTGGAATGATTGGAATTCCCTCAATTATATTTTTCTTAAACCACTGATTTTGAAAAATATACGCTGACTCTACTAAAACTGTTACCAATAAAATTGCAAAAATTAGACCTAAGAATAACTTTTTCATCCCGTTAGAATTATCATCTCATAATTTTCCCAACAAATACCATCAATACTCTAAAGGGATTCATGAGGCAATTATAGCAGAGTTGTGCTTAGGGTTTTGGTGTCTGAATGCACCTTCCCACTTGGAATGTGAGAAGCAAGATTAGTTATAGCAAATCTATTAAGGATTTTATGAGATCTTGAAGACTTTGTATAAGGCCTCTTATTAAGGCATTGTTTTCTGTTTCAATCTCCACCAATTCTTCCCCGGGGGTTGGAGTGGGCGTTTCTTCTACGGTTGGAGTTGGGGTAATTTCTTCAGTTGGGGTAGGTGTAACTTCTCCATTTGGTTCTGGGGTTGGCGTAGGAGTTTCTGTAACATCGGGTGTAACAATAGGGGTAGTATCTGCGTTTTTCTTCCCGACGTCACTTTTTGCTGCCTCAGAAACCACCTGTCCTCCGGGTTTTTGTTTAGCAACGCATGAAACATATGCTCCATGATTTTTCCACTGCGCATTTGGATCGCACCCGTTTTCTGTTTGGGCATCAGCGATTTGGATGGAAAGTACGACTAAAAGGAGCGGAACTAAAAATAGGAATTTTTTCATCTCTAAAAACTATAACGGGATAGCTGGTAAAATGTTACAAAAAGCCTCCTCTTTACGTTCTATATATAAATGCTAAAATAGTGTCCTTATGAATGAGCTGGAGACATGGATAAAAAGGGCACAAAAAGGAGACAAAGCCGCATTTGAAAACATTTATCGTTTTTTCTTTAAGAGGATTTATAGATACTGTGACTATAACCTGAAAAGAAAAGAGATCGCGGAAGATATTGCCCAGGAAACATTTATTAAGTGTTGGAAATCTCTTCCATCCTTCTCTTTTAAAAAAGGCGGTTCTTTTCAGGCATTTCTTTTTAAAATTGCCAAGAATCTGATTATAGACGAGTCAAGAAAGAAAAAGGCTTTGAAAATGGAGGAGTATATGGAAGAAGCCGCTGAAGATAATATTGAAGAAGAGCTGGACAGGAAAAATGATGAAATAACAATAAAAGATGCAATTAACAAACTTGAGGAAGATGATAAGCAAATAATAATCCTTAGATATTTTGAAGATCTATCATTTTCTGAAGTTGAAGAGGTAGTCTCCATAAAAAGCGGAGCGCTTAGGGTGAAAACGCATAGAATTCTTAAAAAATTAAAAGAGGATCTGGAAAAAAATGAATGAAAATATATTAGAAAAAGCAAGAAAAGACTATATACATAGCGGAGGCAGACTTGGAGGCGGAAACTGGGAAGATATTGCAGGAAGGCTTCCTTCACAAAGCCTTCCTTTAAGAGCTGTTGCTACAAGAATATCGGTAATTTTGGCAATTCCCTTACTCTTTCTATCCGGGGTTGTTGGCATTTCCCAAGCAGCAAAACCCGGAGAGTTCTTATATCCTGTGAAGGTTACCTCTAATAATTTTGTTTCTAAATTAACTAAAGAAATTAAATTTAAAATAGAAAAACAGAGCCAAAAAACATTAGGTACTGAGGATAAAAACTTAAATGTTGAAAAGGCAAAAACAGAAGAAAACGGAAAAGAATTGGAGGATGAAGAAAAATCAATTCCAAAAGGGCAAGAAAATAAAGAAACAATTATCAATATTCCCCAAGGACTAGATAACAAATTTGAAAAAACTCAGGAAGAAAACGGAAAAGCTAAGGGATTAGAAAAAGCCCAAGAACAAACATCCCAAGTCAAAAAAGAACCGGAAAAAGGGAAAAGTGAAGAAAATAAAGGAAGCGGGAAAAATATAAGGCAATTATAGCCCTTCGACTGCGCTCCCTTCAAGTCTTCAGGGTAAACA
>CAZFNO010000062.1:0-3385 GCA_964520695.1 uncultured Gammaproteobacteria bacterium
GTTTGACTTTGAAAACAAATAAAAGATTGGATTATTTCTTATTTAATGAAACCGCAGGGTCTTTTATTGTCGAAGTTGAAAACAAACAAGTAGCAAAAAGTTTGTTTGGAAAAATTCCGTTTATAACTCTCGGAAAAACACAAAAAGAAAAACGAATCGAAGTCCGGAATGCTAAGAAAATATTCAATGCGGATCTGTATGCCTTAAAAAAAGCATGGCAGTATCCTATGCAAAAACTTTTTGCATAACTTAATTTTCAATTTGAAATTTAAAATTTGAAATGAAATCTAAATGTTTAAAAATTTAAAATTAAAACATTCATTGAAAATTGAAAAATGAAAATTTTAAATTATTTTTAATATGAAAAGGCCGAAGGCTTTGATATTGAAGGCGGATGGGATAAATAGAGATGAAGATCTGCGGTTTGCTTTTGAATTAGCAGGAGCAGATGCTAAAGTGGTTCATATAAATGATCTTAGGTCGAAACGAGAGAAGCTATCGGATTATCAAATCTTAGGAATTCCGGGAGGATTTGCATACGGAGATGATATTGTCGCGGGAAAAGTTTTAGCAATCGAAATGATTGCCTATCTTGGAGACGAAATCAAAAGGTTTGTGGAGCGGCCAAACACCGGGGTAATTGGAATTTGTAACGGATTTCAAGTGCTAGTCCGAACCGGCTTGGTTCCGTTTGGACATTTAGGAGAAATGGATGCCACCTTGATCAATAACGATTCCGGACATTTTGAATGCAGATGGATAAAATTAAAAGCAGAAAAGAATTCAAAGTCAAAATTTCTGCAAGGAATGGAGAATGAAACCATTTGGTATCCCGTGGCACATGGAGAGGGAAAATTTGTTGCTACGCCAAAAGTTCTAAATCAGATTGAAAAAGATAATTTAGTAGCATTTCGCTATGTTGATGATAATGGAAAGCCTACGCAAAAATATCCGGATAATCCAAACGGCGCCATGAATGCAATTGTCGGCATATCCGACGAAACAGGAAGGATTTTGGGTCTTATGCCGCACCCTGAGTGTTTTGTTCGCATAGAGCAACACCCCAACTGGAGGAGAGGGGAAATTGAAAAACCCCAAGGCCTCCCGTTATTTGAAAATATTGTGAAGTTTGTTTCTGAATAAAATCCACAGTCAACTAATATTCTAAAAAACTAGATAAAACAATTAGTTTTTTGTATAATTCTTGCCTATGTCTCAAGCAAATAAGCTTTTTATTTTTATAAATTTTGACGGAACAACTTTTAACACTTTTGAACCATCTCCTTCTGGTATTGGTGTTCATGAAGCATATGACCGAGCCGTTAGAGATATTTTTGGTGATGAGGGTCACATTTTATATTCAGTAGAAGGTTTACAAAATAGAGAACCAGGTCAGTTATTTGATACTCTTTGTAAAAAACTTGGAATTGACGTTGAATCAATGTTTGGCTCAAGAAAAGATGGGATAAGAAAATTTGTAGAGACAAAATTGTCTTATATGCTTGGAGATATTTCACCCGAATGGCCTAAGCCATACCCTGGCGTAGTGGATTTTTTCAAAGCAGTTGAAGAGGGAAGACTACCTGTGGAAATTGGTGGTGCAACATCGGGCCACGAACCATTTTTAGATAAAGCTTATAAAGAGAATGGATTAAATCCTCCAAAAATTAAGATAACAAGTGATGATATAAATGCACTCGTCGAACCCAAGAGACACAAATATAGACCTTATCCATATCAAGTAGCAGTGTTGCATTTTCAAATGCTTAGACTTCTTAGGGGAGATGGATATTTTGTCAACATGGATGAAAGTGGAAGATTTTTAAATAGAGAAGATGGCGTAAAAAAACATACGATTTTCATAGGAGATCACCCTATTATAGACGGAGGAGTTGCGGAAAGATCAAGAATCCCTTTTGGATTTGTTCCTTTTCAACATCCTGAATTTAGACCAGATCCAAAGAAAGGTCAATTTCTCATTCCCGATTTTTTTGCTCTGATGCAATTATTAGAAGACAATAGAAACAATATCGAGCGAGGAATGTCAGCGAGTGAAATATTCTTTGGCGTACCTGATTTAGAACTTTTTCCGCCAGTTGCAGAGTCTGAAAGACCATATAATGTATGGCTTAGAGAAATGCGAAGAATACCAACAATACCAAATGAAGATGACCGTAAAACAGCAAGGGGCATAGCTGAGTCGACAGGATTTCCTACAGTTCCTATAAAAAGAGGTAAAGAAATTGCATAAATTGAAGGGTAACTGTAAATTCTTATTGCAAAATCAATCTATTTATATTATTGTTTCATTGCGCTTTTGCTAATGAATAAGTTAGAAATTATAAAAGAAACAAGAAAGTCTGCCGCTGACTCTTTATTTAAAACTTTAAAAAAAGTATTAAAAACAAAACAGCCAATATCGGAAGTTGAATTTAGAGACCTTTGGCTTTTGGAAATGCGGAAAAACAAAAGTATCTTTCCAGATGGATGGTACATACCTCCGCCCCATGGCATTATTGTCCTTTTTGCAACAGACGAAAATGTAGGACGCCTCGACTTTAAAAGTCTAAGAAAAGAAAAGAATTATCCAAGAAAAGATGTGTTTTTGAATAGAAAAAAGGGATTAGTATTTCTTTATGCAGGACCGATAAATAGAAGAGGTATTATTGGAGACATGGAAATGACTCTTTATTTTGGCAGCAATAAGGAGATCATTAATTATCTAAAGTTATATTATAGACTTATCAAGCAAATCATAGATTTTGCAGAAACTGGATTAACGTTCGGAACAGTTTTTGAATATTCAGAGAAACTTTTTGCCAAACATCGTTTTGTTAATGCTATTGTAAGTAGGACTGACCCTACGAGTAAAAATATTGGGCATACAATCCCATTTATTATTGATGAAATGACTTTGGAGGAAAAAAGTATTTTGCAAAATGAAAAATGGGACGAGCTATGTAGAATGGTAAGCAATAGGCGGGTTTTTCTCAACGCAAAAGAAGAAGTTAAAATCATCCCCAACATGGCATTTACCATAGAACCAGGAATAAAAATGAAGAATAGAGCAGATATGCCCTTTATAGCTTTCCATACGACTGTTCTCATTCACGAAAACGGAGAAAAAGAATTATTAACAGGTTTTGACAGAATCTTTCAATTGACCGGGATGACTTACATGCTTAATAAATGAAAAAGAAAATTACTTATTATCAAGTAGGAGACAATTATTCTACAAAAGACCCCATAAAAAAACTCTTTCAGGATTCCGCAAGATCTACTGGTAAAAATTTGAAGTCTCATGGATTTTCCGAAATTGAAGACACAAGGGGTGAGTCAGCTTACGTTTGGAAACAAGGAAATGTTTATATGGCAACGGTTGTTG
>CAZFNO010000063.1:0-3244 GCA_964520695.1 uncultured Gammaproteobacteria bacterium
CGAATATCGAAATCCGAAATTTTATTCATTTGTATTTTGATCATTAGGATTTGTTTCGGAATTCGGATTTTGTGCTTCGGATTTACTTTCTTCGGTTGGCTGTTCTGTTTCGGGCGTGGGTTGATCTGCTTGAGTAGTAGTTTGATCGGGTTGCTCTTGGACTGGTTGGGGAGGTTCGGTAGGTTGGGGTTGTTCGATTTGAACTGCCAGTTCAGCAGGTACTGTTTGAGCCTGCAAGGTCTCTCCTTGCAAGGCTGGTTGGGATGGTTTGTTCTGGGCAACAGCATCCAGGGTCATGACAAATTTTTGAATTGTCCCGTTAAGCGCAGTTGCCAAGCCCCGGATAGGAGAGTTGAGCTCTCCGACCAATTGGGACAGCAATATATCCCGAGTAGGTAAAGAGGCGATTTTAAGAACTCCGGCTTCATCTAAAACCGTGCCTTCCAAAATTCCAAACTTGATTTTAGGAAGACCAAAATCCTTAATTGCTTTTTGAAGTTTTTTTAGAGGCTCCATCATATCGCCCCGAATAAATACCGTTGCTGTAGGATTTTTAAGAATCTCATCTAATTTTTCAGCCAAGGGTTGATCCGCCTTTGGCGGAGATTTCTCAAGAGCCAGTTTGAGCAAAGTATTTTTGGCTACAATGAGGGTTGCGTCAAGTTTTTTGAGCTCTTTTTTAAGATTCTCAAGCTGTTTATTGGTAAGTCCCTGATAGTCGGCAAAAACAAGAGCCTCAGAGCCGTCAAACTTATCAATAAGTTCAGCTACAATCTGCTCTTTTCTTTGTCTTCCTGTTTTTTTGGTTGCCTGTTTGTTTATTGGCATGTTTTAGTTTGTTCGGGGTCCTGTTGTTGGCTGGCTTTCACATCTGCTCAGGACGCTCGCTAAGTCCTAGTCTTATCATCAATTAATGATCGCTTCGCTAAGTGAAATTCGGCACCGATCTTTAACTCAATTTCTGTTTGATGCAAGCCGAATTTCAATTCCTTCGCAGATGAAAATCCATCCACGCCACCCCATTTTTAGTTACCTAAGGAGTACAAAAAAAAAGCCCTCCTAAGAGCGCATACCTAATACTAAATACTTTATACTTAATACTGATTTGTGCCTCGGCAGGACTTAAATCCAATTTCTAACTTCTGACTTATAACCCCTAACAGTTAGTTGTGAGTTGTTAGATGTTAGCAGTTGGCATTGCCCGCTGTCTTAGGTTCATAAATAATAGCAGGAGAAGGGAGTAATGTCAATATCAGTCCTGTAGTTTTGATTTCTTTCGGGAATTAATTTAACTTATAGTTATTATATTGATATTTATAAGTAAATCGATAATAATTGGATTATATGTTTATACCATTATCAGAAGTTGATACCGAATACAGAGAGGCCGGGGAAGAGAGAAATAACTTCCAATTTTATTTAAGAGATTCAAGTATACCGGTAGAAGTCAAAATAACACGCCTTCCTCCTGGGTTTGATTATAAACATAATTGGCACAGGCATAAATTTATAGAAGAATATTCAGTGCCCCTAGTCGGAGAAATAATAATTTATGAGAAAGATAACCGTGCTGTAAAAACAAAACCAATAAAGGTGGGACTTCTTAAAAATAATGAGTGGATAGTCGGGATTGAGTGTAATAGCACCAAAAGAGTTCAAATCTTGGTTGAGGATAAAAATGGCAAGAGAAGAAATATACCTATTGAGTTCACACCAAACTATACCGAGGGCAAGAATTGGCATGCTGTTGGAAATCCCACAAATAAACTGGTTACCATGGTTACTCTTAAAAGAGTTCCTAGAAGTATTTTAAAAAAAGATCCATTAGTTTTTAAGGTTGATAGGGAGAAATCATCAGACTATAGGATTAAATAATACTTAATTTTAGCCTTAAATAAAAAAATTAAGTCCTATAACATTGACAAATCCTCAAAAGTATGTTATATTTCCTCTGAAATCCATATTATAGACTTTGATTTTAATAGAAAATTAGTTAATACTTATTATGAGCATGCCAGAAAGTAAGCCATTAGAAATTGAACGAAACAGGCCTTTGGGTGATATTCATCCGCTGGCAGCGCCCTCTGTTTTATCTTCGGTAACTGAGGCTATGAGGCCAAGGCAGGAAGTGGTTCGATTAGTTGATTATTTAAAAGATATAGCCGGTAAGCCTCGAGGCTCTGAAACCGGTGGAAAAGAAGATTTAAATTCGCATGCAGAGGAATTCATCGTTAGAGACACAAGCGGAATTCATGTAAGTTCTCTACCTGAGCTTCAAGGTGTTTTAGCTTCTGCTGGGCTTGATGTTGAGATTTTGGGTGTTCAGTCAATTGGAAATCCAAATCAAAGAGTGAATGCGGTTGTCCAAGGTGTTGATAGAGTTAAACCAATGTCCGGATTCGAAAGACCAACGGTAGCCGAAGGTCCGCACATGATCCTTGCTCCATTTGCCATAGACAATGAAGGACAATTACATCTTTTTAGAACTATTCAAATGCGAACCGGTGAAGCAGTTATTGATACTCCAAGGGGATTTGCAGATGCCCAAACTCTGGCAAACGGACAACAAATGTATGATGTTGAAAATGCAGGAGAAAATGTCACTAAAAATATGAAAAGAATCGTAGGAGAAGAGTCGGGGGATGCACTGCAGATAAAAAGAGTAGTATTTTTGGGTGCTCCCAGGGTAAATTCTTCCTTTGTCACCTCAAAAAGTGCCATATTTGGCGTTGAAGTAGACTATGACGCATTTGTTACTGCTCAAAAAGTAGTTACCCAAGAAGAGCTTCAAAGGAGAAAAGAGCAATTTGAGCATGAGGGATTAGTGGGTGATGTTTTGGATATTACTCTTCTAGAGTATGCTGATTACAAGAGAGATTCAGATTTAGCAAAAGATATGGCTGCCGATTTTGGAACAGATACAGTTGTTATAGATTTTCTTGAAAGAAGATTGACCGATTTAGCACAAAGAGAAGAGGTACAAAGAAGACATTTGACAGCAGAGGGACAAGCAAATAGGGAGTTTAAAGCTGAAGACCCGGAAGGTTATGTTGAGCAAAGATTAAGAGTCTCTAAAGCTAAACATCCAGAAAATGCTGAAGAAAATCAAGCAAGGGCGGAAAGATACCTCAGCAGGCTATACAGACAGGGACTAAAAAAAGCTTCTTAGAGGGAATCTAGAACGTGCCCCTTGGACTCTCATTGGGTCCAATTGCATGCTCATTGGGGCTTGCTACCCAGTCTT
>CAZFNO010000064.1:0-3184 GCA_964520695.1 uncultured Gammaproteobacteria bacterium
ATCTATTAACTAGTTACTCATTTAGTGCTACAATTTGAATATGGAAGAGAAAGAAGCTAAAAGCTTAAAACTAAAAGCTAAAAACCAGACTATTAAATCTCCCACCTTCGACAAGTCTTCGGTGGGCAGGCAAATCTTAATAAGTTTGAAAAAGGCTGTTAGAGACATAGCAGGAGAGGAACTTGAGCCTCAAATAGATATTCCCCAAGACTTATCTCACGGAGACTTCAGCACGAATGCTGCGATGCTCGCATTCGCTAAGCTAAAAACTAAAAGCGAAAAACTAAAAACTCCATTGGATTTGGCTGAAGAAATTGTTGAATTGCTTAATACTAAATACAAAATACCCAATACTTTTCGACTCATCGAGGCGAAACCTCCCGGTTTTATAAATTTCTTCCTTTCCGAAAGCCAGATTGATAGACAAATTAATAGTTTGATAGAGGGTTTAAGTTCGAAAGAAGCTAAAAAGCCGAGCAGTCAATCTATTGTCTTTGAATTCGGAGACCTCAATCCTTTTAAAGAGCCTCACATAGGTCATCTAAGAATATTTTCTGTTGGCGAAGCAATTTCCCGGCTTTTTGAATCTGATGGGTATCGGGTTATAAGGGCGAATTATCAGGGAGATGTGGGACTTCATGTAGCAAAAGCAATCTACGGAATCTTGAATCATGAATCAGGAATCAAGGGGTTTGAAAATGTCTCCAATGAGCAAAAAGCAAGGTTTTTGGGAGATGCATATAAGTTGGGTGCTGAAAAGTTTGAAACTGACCAAGATGCTAAAAAAGAAATAGTATCAATAAATAACAAAGTATATCAGACTATAAGCGTTAAGAGTGAAAGGGAAAGGGGAAAGTCAGACGGGGAAATTGAAGATTTGTTTGATCTTTGGGAAAAGGGAAGAAGAGTTAGCCTTGATTATTTTGAGGAGCTTTATAAACTCCTTGGCATAAAGTATGACAAATACTATTTTGAAAGTGAGACAGCGCCTGAGGGTTTAAAAATTGTTAAAAAGAATACTCCTCAAGTTTTTGAAGAAGACGAGGGTGCACTAATTTACCGCGGTGAAAAAGAGGGACTTCATACAAGAGTCTTTGTAACAAGCAGCGGAAATCCAATGTATGAGGCAAAAGACTTGGCACTTGCTGTTATGAAAGAACAGGATTTTCCGGACGCGGAAAAATCAATTATCTTAACTGCCAATGAGCAGGTCGACTACTTTAAAGTTTTGTTATCAGCTCTTGGAAAAGTTGATAAAGAAATTGCAGAGAAAACAACTCACCTTTCTGTTGGTTTTGTAAATCTAAAAGAAGGGAAGATGTCTTCAAGAACGGGTAATGTTGTGGGAGCGAATTGGCTCTTGGAAGAAACAAAGAAAAGACTCAAAAAAGAGTTCAAACAGGTTTCCGATGAGGTTTTGGAAGCAATTTCCACCGGTGCTGTGAAATGGTCTATGCTTAAGTTTTCACGGGAGTCAAATATTTCTTTTTCAATTGACGAAAGCATTGATTTGGCAGGCCATTCCGGCCCTTATATACAGTATACATATGCCAGGACACAAAGCATTCTGGCAAAAAGCGGGAAAGAGCATTTTGAGGCTAAACCCGTGAAAAATTTGGAAGAGGAGGAAATAGCGCTCGCAAGACTCATCTGCCAGTTTGATTTTGCTAAAAATTCGGCAGCAGATTCCTTTTCACCCAATATTTTGTGCAATTATCTTTTCACTCTGGCCCAAACATTTAACAGTTTTTATGAGAAGAAAAAGATCATAGGGAGCGGTCGGGAACAGGAAAGATTAAAGTTAGTTAGTGCCGCGGGGACAGTCATAAAAAAGGGTTTGTATTTGTTAGGAATTGAAGCGCCTGAGAGGATCTGATTTCAGAAAACTCGGAGCACTCGGTTGGTCGGATATCCTAAGAGTCAGAATTTCAGAACTCCGGTTCTCTGATTCTCAGATAGTCCGATGCATCTGGCAATCTGAGTAATCATCTGAGTTTTCCGGAGTGGTGCGTTTTCATCCATCAGTATGCTAAAATAGCCAAATGAAATACACAAAGAAAACTCTTCCAAACAAATTAAAAATTCTGACTGTTCCCATGCCTTCTTTTGAATCCGCAACAGCTCTTGTCATGGTGGGGGCGGGAAGCCGCTTTGAAACACGCAAAAACAACGGAATCTCTCATTTCCTGGAACACATGGCATTCAAAGGGACTAAAACACGCCCAACCTTCATGGAAGTAGCGGGACTTATTGACGGGGTTGGGGGAGAATTCAATGCTTTTACCAGCAAAGAATACACCGGTTACTATATCAAAGCAGCCAAGAACAATATCGAACTATGTCTTGATTTGCTTTCTGATATGGTAAGAAATTCACTGCTTGACCCCGCTGAAATAGAAAAAGAAAAAGGAGTAATAATTGAGGAAATAAATCTATATGAAGATACTCCCATGCGAAACATCGGCGATATCTTCGAACGGCTATTATACGGGGATACTCCAATGGGATGGGATACCGCAGGAGAAAAAGATATCATCAGAAGTCTCAAGAGGGAGGATTTTATTAAATATCTGGAAAGTCTTTACAGCCCGTCAAACATTACGGTGGTTGTAGCAGGCGGAGTTGACGAAAAAACAGGAGAGAGTTTGGTGGAAAAATACTTTTCCGATATGGAAAACTTCAAAACCATAAAGCCGGAAAAAATATCTGAAAATCAAAAAAAGCCTCAAATCAGACTCAAATCAAAAAAAACAGAACAGGCTCATTTAGCTTTAGGGGTAAGAACTGTTCCTCTCACATCTCCAAAAAGATATGCGCTGTCTGTTCTTTCCGCTGTTTTAGGAGGCGGAATGAGTTCTCGTCTTTTTTCAGAAGTTAGAGAAAAAAGAGGACTTGCTTATTATGTCAGAGCAAGTTCAGATCAGTATACGGACTGCGGATCGCTAGTTATTACAGCAGGAATAGATCCCAAAAGAATTAATGAAGCAATTGAAGTGATTCTTCAGGAATTATCAGATTTAAGAGACGGTAGAAAGAAAATAAAAAAAGATGAGCTCAAAAAAGCCAAGGAATATCTAAAAGGCCATCTGGTTTTGGAGCTTGAGGATTCCAGATCTGTTTCAATGTATTACGGGGCACAGGATATCCTGGAAAAAGAAATAAAAAATCCGAATGAGGTTCTTGG
>CAZFNO010000065.1:0-3126 GCA_964520695.1 uncultured Gammaproteobacteria bacterium
ATTTTGTGCTATAATGAGGCTATGAGAAATCCTATAGTCAATTATGTTTATAAAAATTACTTTTTGGCAACAGTTCTTCTGGTGGGCTTAGGATTTTTCCTATATCAAATTAAATCAATACTTCTTGCGCTTTTTATTTCCTATATAATAATGGCCTCTCTCAATCCTTTTGTAAAAATACTTCAAAGATACAGATTTCCAAACTTTCTTGCAGTAATTGTTGTATATAGCCTGGTTATTGCCGGAATAGTTCTTTTGGTAGTCCCGATTCTTCCTTTTTTCATTTCCCAAATTCAGGCTTTATTTAAGGCTATTCCAACATATCTAAATTTGGCTAGCCAAGTATTAGGATTTCAGGTTAGCAATGCTCAGATAGAAAACTACTTATCACCATTTACAGGTCTGATTGGACAAAATGCACTGTCTTTTACATCAAGGTTTTTTGGTGGAATATTTACTGTAATCTCAATATTTGTTTTGAGTTTTTATATGCTGATTGAGCGGGAGAAGATCGGAAAATCCATTCCTAATTTATTGCCTGAGCAATACAAAGAAAAGGGAATTCTAACAATTCATTTAGTGGAACAAAAACTCGGGGCATGGCTCAGGGGTCAGATTGTATTATCTTTAGCAGTTGGAACAATTACCTGGATTGTCCTGACTGTTCTTGGAATTCCTTTTGCGCTTCCTCTGGCAATTTTGGCAGGAATACTTGAAATTATCCCAACCTTGGGACCTATTATTGCTGCAATTCCGGCTGTAATAGTTGGCCTTGCGATATCACCAATTATGGCAGTTTCCGTAATTTTAGTTTATATTGGCATCCAGCTTGCGGAAAACAATATTCTGGTTCCAAAAATTATGCAAAAGGCAGTAGGACTTAATCCGGTTATTATAATTGTTGCAATACTCATCGGCGCTAGACTTTTTGGAGTTTTGGGCGCACTTCTCTCAATCCCATTCGTTTCAGCATCAATTATTGTCATCCGCTCATTAAAATAAGTTTGACATTTGCTGCAAAGTATAATTACTATATAAGTAGGCGGATTTTATATGGCCGAGAAAAAACCTAAAAGAATAAAAAAGATAACAGAAATTCCTGAAGCAAAAGTTACTATTGAGGTGGAAGAAAACGAGGACAGTACTACGGAAAGCGAAACGGCCCATGTTCTGTCCGAGGACAACAAACCAAAGGAAGAGCAGGAAAGCACCAAAGATGCTGAAGCATCAGATGACGGAAGTAATAGTCCAAGTTTTCTTAGCTGGAAAAAAATTTTCCTCATGATTCTTGTTATCGTACCAATAGGTTTTTTTGTGTTTGGGGGATTCTTATTCTATAGTAATAATTTCAATTTTGATTTCTTTGGCAAAAAACCCGAGAAAACACTTAATCTTCCCAAAAACACTCCTACTCCCACAGAAGCAGCCGAAATAGATAAAGAAGCATATGAGATTCAGGTTCTCAATGGAAGCGGTATAGCAGGGGAGGCCGCGAGCGTTCAAACACTTCTTGAAGATGAAGGGTTTAAAGTAAGCGGAATTGGAAACGCGGATAGTTCTGATTTTACAAATACTGAAATTTCGGCAACAGAAGAAGTTAGTGAAGAGTTTTTAGATGCACTTAAAGAAGCTCTGGAAACAAGAGGCCCCGTTGAGGTAGTAGAAGCGCCTGCGGATCAGGCGGAAGAGGTTATAGTAACAGTGGGAAGCCTTCTTGCTGAATCTACTCCAACTCCCGTACTGGAATAACAAGACTTCCAAGAGTTGATCACAACCTCAAACTAAGGTAAAATATAAGGGTTCTTTGTGATTTGACGAGCCGCGGTGGTGGAATGGTAGACACGAAGGCCTTAAGAGCCTTTGTCCGCAAGGACGTGAGAGTTCAAGTCTCTCTCGCGGTACAGCGTAAAGCGCAACTTAAAGCCTAAGACTGAAGGTCAATAGCTTTTTGCTTTTAGTTTTAAGTTGTCTTGCTTCGTAAGACCGGGGAGTAGCTCAGTTGGCTAGAGCGCGCGGTTTGGGACCGTGAGGTCGGAGGTTCGAGTCCTCTTTCCCCGACCATTTCTGTTCGACGTGCGGGTGTAGTTCAATGGTAGAACACAACTTTTCCAAAGTTGATACGAGGGTTCGATTCCCTTCACCCGCTCAAATTATATTTGGGCGGGGGAGTAATTCCTAGTTTTATAAGCGAATAATCCAAAAGGGAGCGCATTTCATCCCGCCTGTTTTCGCTTCCTAATATTATCGCAATGAGCTCCTGATCACCTTTTTTATAATAAGTAATCAGACACCAGCCGGCTTCAGGAGTATAACCGTCTTTTAATCCCTTAACGCCGGGGTAGGTTGTCAGAAGATTGAGCTGCGAATATAAATAGTATTCGTAGTGATCGGCTGTTGCCGGAAAATAATATTCGGCTGTTGATGCGGCTTTTCGAATCTGCGGATAATTCTCAATAGCATATTTCGACATTACCAGTAGATCAGTTGCTGTTGAGTACTGATTCCCGTCTCCCTCAAGGCCTGTCGGATTGGTAAAATTAGTATCGGTAAGCCCCAGCGCTTTTGCTTTATTGTTCATAGTTTTGACAAACTCGGCCCTCCCAAGCGTTTCATCAGCTAAAACCTCTGCTGCATCATTTGCAGAGTACATAAAAACTCCATACAAAAGTTCTTCAAGACTCATAATTTCTCCTGCTGAAAGCCCAATTGAGTTTTCGCCTACCAAACTTTGTGGCCTAACCACATATCGGTCGTCCGATCTTTTGTTATCAATCGCCACCATCGCAGTCATAAGTTTGGTAAGAGATGCCACAGGAAGTCTCTCCTTTGGATTTTTCTCAAACACAGGCTTATTATTTTTCAGATCATAAACAAGAACTGATTTTGCGCTGAGTTGGAGCTCATCTCCGTCTCCTGTAAAAAACCCCAACACAGCCGGCAACCAGAAATCAAGACTTGAAACTTGTGAATTATTGTTTTTGTTTAAGGAATCCGGAAGCGGAGAATCTATTCCTTCTATATTTGTGCTTTCCAAATAAACAAAAAGGCCAAGTCCGGCAAAAACTATAAGAAACACAAATAGCAATCCAATCTTTCTCATCATTATATTTTAACAAATAATTAAGT
>CAZFNO010000066.1:0-2986 GCA_964520695.1 uncultured Gammaproteobacteria bacterium
AAACCAATCAGTTATTTTTTCAATAAGAATTTTCCGAGCCGCAGGATTAATGCTGATTCTATGCTTTGCTCCTTTCAAAACATACTTTTCTAATTTTGATGCTGATTTTGCTTTCCTTAAATATTATTGAATCACAGCAGGAGGAATAACTTCGTCAAACTCTGATGTCACCATCAAAAGCTTACCTCCAAATTCCGATATGTTACTTAAAGACTCACTCTTAACAAATTCATCACTTAAATCTCCGGCCTGATCTCTTTGTTTATTTAATTCTTCGAGAGAATATGCAATTGGCCCAATTAGAGTAAGTGATTTCACGCTTGAATCAACCAAGAGCGCCGCAAGGAACCCTCCAAAACTTGACCCAGAAATTCCCAATCTTTTTCTATCAACTTCTGGCTGAGATTTAAAGAATTCTAGAGCAGCTTTTGCATCTTCTATCCCCATTTCAAGAGTCTGCTCTTCAAATATTCCCTCACTAACACCAGCTCCTCTATAATTAAACGCAAATCCTAATATCCCTCTTTGAGCTATTTTTTCTGCAGCTTCAAAATACATTTCACCTATTCCACCGCTCCCATGAAAGAAAACCACTCCAGGAAAAGGCCCTTTTCCTTTTGGAACAAATAGCGAACCGCGGAGAATTTCGCCTCCCACTTTAAATTCAACATTTTTCTCCATATTCTCCTTTTGTCATGCTGAACTTGTTTCAGCATCTCTAAATACTCGGAATTTGGATCCTGAAATAAATTCAGGATGACTTCGCACCATCAAGCTCTATTACCTCCATTTTACTCTTAATTTTCGCAGGGATAAACTCCTCATGAGTTGTTGTAATAATTACCTGACTGCTTCCTAAATTTCCAAGGATCAGTTTTATGTGGTCTTCATCAAGTTCTGAGAATATATCATCCAAGAGAAGACTCGGTTCATTTTCTGCGCGTGATCTAACATAATCGAGCTCGAGGAGTTTCAGCTGTAAAACCCCAAGCCTTTGCTGTCCGCGGCTCCCGAAAAGTTTTAGATCTTTGAATTTTTCAAAATACACAATAAAATCATCCCTATGAGGACCAACAAGGGTCACTCCAACGGAGCGCTCAGCATCTCTATATCTATCAAGTCTATCCCTAGAAATTTCACTTTTATCATAAACAAGGCTCATATCAAAAATTTCTTTTTTAGTTGAATTTAGATGCTCAATGAAAACTTCCCGTTTTGCAGTTAAAACATTGCCATTTCTAATTACAAGGGAGTCCCAATAC
This sequence comes from uncultured Gammaproteobacteria bacterium, assembly GCA_964520695.1. GTDB lineage: Bacteria > Patescibacteriota > Microgenomatia > Levybacterales > UBA12049 > 2-01-FULL-39-10-A. The sequence continues at coordinate 1,263 of CAZFNO010000066.1, forward strand.
TCAAACTGCTTGTCTCGAGTATGTCCTGTTTTTTTTGCATTATCCAAAAGAGCGTTTCTTTGCTTTATTGCTTTTTTATATCCTAAAAGTGCAACTGCATAAACTCTGTCCGTTTGTTCCAGGATTTTATCCAAAAATTCCCGTCTAAAACCAGGACTACCAACAATAATTTCAAGATCTTGTGGAGAAAAAAGGACGGAGGGAAAATTTCCTACAAAGTCCAATCGCCTCTTAGCAACTCCATTTACAAAATATCTTTTATGTTGAGTCTTAATGCCTGCTACCTCACCTATTGTTACAACAACTTCAAGCTCTAAATCATTTGTTTTACCCTTTACCCTTGCCATTTCATGCCCAAAGGATACCATTTGAACGTCTTTGTCAGCTCTAAAACTTTTTCCAAATGAAAGAAGAGAAATCCCCTCAATTAAGTTAGACTTGCCAGTTGTATTTGGGCCGACAATTACAACCGATGGGTTTGTAAACTCAAACGCTCTTTTCTTGTAATTACGGAAGTTTTGAAGAGATAGATATAACAGCATAAATTGATCTAATTTCTAATTGCTCTAATTGACCTAAAGAATTCCCAAGCACCAATTTTGGAATTTCTAAATTGGAATTTGATTAGAAATTAGAATAATTAGGTTAATTAGAAATTTTGAAGTTATTCTATCACAGTTCCTGTGAATTTTTCCCCTTTGAAGTATTTCCTGAGGTTTTCGAAATTATTTCCATTCAAAACTACAACTCTTACGCCTAATTCCTCAGCTTTTTTTGAAGCAATTGGATCAAAAGGAGCGCTCATTCCGGGGGTCCATTCATCTCCTACCATTTTTCTAAAATCTCGCCATGTGATTTTATCAATAGGTTTTGCATCGGGAAATTTATTAGGATCTTTATCATAAACTTGATCAATATTAGATAAATTTATCACCTCTTTTATTCCATAATCCTCACAAAGCATTACCGCACAAAAATCGGTTGACCAGCCAGGTTTCCAGCCGGATGCAACAACAATTGGCTCCTCCGCCTTTCTTATAATCTCATAATGTTTAACAACATAAGGATGGGCAAGATCTCTAAATATTGTTCTTATAAGGTGGGCATTTAGCTTTGTTGCGTGTATTCCAAGCCAATCTAAATCATCACGGGTAAGTTCGTGTCCTATAACGTCCGCTCCTGCGTCTCTATAATGGCGTGCTATTCTTCCTCCCCCTGCTACCAAAAAAAATTGGCGGTCATTATTTGCCGCCAATTGTTCTCTTATGAACTTATTAAGTTCCCGGAGAAACTTTGTATTAATCCCTCCGTTAGGAACAATCAAAGATCCCCCAACCGATATTACAATCTTACTTTTATAGCTAGAGCCCATAAAAAAACTAGCATTCTCTTTATAGTGAGTTCGTCGAACTACTTCTCGGATAGCGCTAGGAATTTATTTTATTCCAAACCCGCCAAAACGTCAATAGATCACTTTTGGCATTTCTCACAAAAGAAGGTTCCTCTTCCGCCTAAGAATATTTTTTCGATTTTGCTTCCACAAACAGAACATTTTTCTCCCTTTTTGCCATAAACCAGGCTGTGATTTTGATATTCCCCTTCCTGGCCTAGAATGTTTACGAATGATAACTCACTCGCGCCACCGTATTCAAATCCACGCTTCATAACAGTATGGATTGCATCGTAAAGCTTTTTTGTTTCAGTCAAACTCAAACTATGGCCTT
>CAZFNO010000067.1:0-2975 GCA_964520695.1 uncultured Gammaproteobacteria bacterium
TCCAAAACCATAATTCCCCATCATACCTCCAGCATATCCCCATCCCATCATATTTGTCCCACCTCCTTTTTAAATTCTTTTAGAAATTAAGTATATTAAGTAAACAATAACAACTATAAATAAAACATTCAATAAAATATTATTCCCAATATATTGATTAACAAAAGCTCCTGCGTCTTGAATTACTTTTGCAAATTTCTCACTTTTCGCCATTGATAATTGGCCTCGCAGTGTTAAAGCAAAAATAAAAACTCCTGCAGTGAAAAAGATGATAAATGAAATTAAATTGCTGACACTTATAAAATATTCCCTTCCAAATATTTTTAGAACTGCTACTTTGCTTTTTAAAATTTTAAGTTTGTCAATCTTATCTGATAGGAATAGCGACATTAGAAGAAGAGGAACAATCATACCTAAGACATAAACTGCACCAATTAGAAGTGAGCCAAAAAATGTTGGAGATAAAAACGCCAATGCTAAAACTCCGATAAGAACTGGCGCACAGCACGCGCTTGTTATTCCTGAAAAAATTCCCAGCGTAAATATTGATAAAACATCTACTTTTCCCTCATTCCTTGTAGGAAGATGAATCATAATAGGCGATTTAAGGCCAAGAAGTGAAGCAACTGCTACCAAAATCATAACAATTCCGCCAAGTATATATATAGTATCGTGATTTCTGTATAGAAATTGAGATATGAGCGCAACTCCTAAAACTGCGGGCATGAGTACTACAAAAATTCCTGCGCCAAAAACCAGAGTCATAGAGAGAACTTTTTCTTTCTCTTTAAATACGCTTCCTAAATAGGCAGGAAGTAGGAATGTTATGCAACAAGGAGCAAAAAGCGCAATCATTCCTGCTACAAATGCCGCAATAAGTGAGATTTGAAAAATTCCATCCATAATTTAGGCGGAGCAGTTTCCTCCTTCACCATCAAGACTAGGCCAGGGGATTTGTCCTACTCTTTCTCTAACGACGCCGTATCCGTCTGAGCTTGAAAAAGTTTTGGATAATAGTTCTTTAGGAGAAGCTTTTGAGAAGTCCTTTCCGTTTTCCTCGAAAAAGTATGCTATATCTAAATATGTAGAGGGAAACCAATAAGTATTAAGGGCTAGTGCTGCTTTATAAATTTCGTCTTTTGACTTTCCTTGAGAAACCATAAGTTCAATTAATCCAAGCATTGCCATTCCGTGATTGCAGTCAGGAAATGCTGTTGAATTACCACAGCAAGGCCTGTAGATATTTCCTGCTATCTCTAAAACTTCTTTCTGCTGTTGTTCAGTAAGTGTAATATAAGAATGTCTGGAATAATGATCCATTGGATCACCGTTCGACAGACTGTATCCTCCAGTGGAAGCAAATATTGAGGGGTCATTCTCTACCATCATTTCCCCTTTTTCTAAAATCCTATTTTTATTTGCAAGGCCAAGTCCCCACAAAACATCTACCCAAAACCCTGCATTTTCTTGATTGACTTCGATCTTATTTTGACTATCTGCAAAGTACTTATCCAGTTCTTTTGGGAGCTCATCTCCTCCGGTTATTGCCTGAGCAAGCTTAACCTTATCAATAACTCCATCTTCAACCATCCTTTTCCCAAGATCTGCCCACTTAACATTCAAAACAATGCTGTCTTTAATGACTTTGTTTTCTATTTTTGAAATCTTTTCCGAATCAATATTTTGTGCAATTACAAATTCAGAAGAACTATTCTTTTCGTTAATTGTTTTTTCAAAAAGAACACCAAGAAGAAAAGTGGAAATAGAAAAAAGGGAAACTAGAAGAATTTTCAAAAGAAAATCTGGGGGATTATTAAATCTTTTTATTTTTACTCTCACTTAACAACATTCCCCTCAAAAGAAAATTCAACATAAGGATTATCCACAACATTTGTTTCAAAACTAACAATTCTTGAAATTTTACCTACCCCCTGTGGACCGTGATAAGTGGGATCAAATGCGGCAACAACTTCTGCTTCTTCTCCGGGCCGGAGTATTCCTATCCACTCTGATGGAGCACTCATTCCTTTCATTCCAAAACTCGGACTATTCTCGCCGCTTTTTCTCAGGAATACTTCTGTACACATGCAAGAGGTTGTCATATTGGCAATCTCAAGATCTTGGGTTCCTGTATTTTTTATTGGGAAACTATGGAGAAGAAGTCCTTTGGAATATTCTATATTTCCCAGTTCTTTAAAATCGTGGTCTACAGAAATTTTGGCACTTTGAGTTTTTATAATCTCTGCTTTTTGACTGAGGTTTGAATTTGAAATGAACACTGCAACTCCAATTATTGCAACGACAAAAAAGAATATTCCTAAAATAAAAAATTTATTCATGGATTTTTTCTAAAAACCTGCATTATCTCAGAAATTGCTTCTTTCTTTCGTCCTTTAGTAATTGAATCTGCAACACAAGTATTAAGATGGTTTTCAAGTATTAAATTATCCGTTTCCTTAAGAGCGGCTTGTACTGCCTGGGACTGGTGGAGTATATCGATACAATATTCTCCGTCTTCAACCATTTTTATAACTTTTTCCAGGTGACCTCTTGTAATTTTTAATCGATGCAGTTTTCTTTCTTTTGAATTTTTTGGTGTGTAAGCCATTTTTTAATATCCCCCCTGTGGGGATATAGTACTACTAACCCTTTGTCTTGTCAATACTTCGTGAACTTGAAAAAAGATTTGTTTGGGGGCCAGCCAGAATTAAATATAAAGCTAATGTAGAATATTTAGGTAGATTCTGTGTATTCTTCTTTAAAATTTTCTCCAAATTTTTCCAAAAGTTTTTTTAATTTCGGTGCTATCACAAAGTTGCAGTAAGGTGCGTCTTTATTTTTTTCAAAATAATTTTTGTGATATTCTTCTGCAATGTAGAAGTTTTTAAATGGTTCAATGGTAGTTACAATGGGTCGAGCAAACACTTTTTCTTCTGTCAGTTTTCGAACAAACTCTTCAGCACCAGATTTCTGCT
>CAZFNO010000068.1:0-2954 GCA_964520695.1 uncultured Gammaproteobacteria bacterium
TCAAAATAAATAACCTCAGCTGCATTGTAAGTTTTTTCTCTTGCCTCTTCTCTTGTATTTCCAACTGCAGTAACAGTTATCACTCTTCCTCCCGAAGTCATAATTTCTCCGTCTTCCCTTCTTGTTCCCGCGTGAAAAACAACAACCTCATCACCAACTCTTTCTAGTCCCGAAATTTTCTTACCTGTTTCATAACTTTCAGGATACCCATCCGATGCCAAAACTACTCCAACTGAAAATCCTGGTCTTACTTTCATTTGAAGCGGAGTATGATAAAGTCTTCTTTTTGCAGTTGAATAAATAAGGTCTAAAAGGTTTTCCTCAATAAGTCTTAGCTGAACTTGAGTCTCGGGATCTCCAAATCTGACATTATATTCAAGGACTTTTGGACCATCACTGGTTAGCATCAGTCCTGCATATAAAACCCCTTGGAAAGGAGTACCGCTTGCCCTCATTCCTTGAACTGTTGGAGACAAAATTCTAAAATATATTTCTTCAAGCTCATTTTGCGATATATCTTCGCTTGGAACATATGCACCCATACCCCCGGTATTTGACCCAACATCTCCGTCAAATGCTCTTTTATAATCTTTTGCTAATGGAAGCATTCTAATCTCATTTGAAACCAAAGCGATTGCTGATACTTCAGTTCCTGATAATCTTTTTTGAATAAGTATTTTTTTACCGGCTTCTCCAAGAGTGCCTTCTGTCATAAGATCTCTGACTGATTTTTCTGCAGAAGTTAAATCTTCCGGAAGAAAAACTCCTTTTCCTTTTGCAAGCCCGCTTGCTTTAATTACAAAGTCTTGCGGTAAATGATTTTCGAAAAATTTAAGTGCTTTTTGCGGATCATCATAAACTTCTGTATAAGGATGGGGAATACCCCAGCGTTTCATAAAATCAACTGCAAATGCTTTATCGGATTCAAGTCGTGCCGCCTCTTGCGTTGGACCAAACCCTGAAACTTCATCACTTGCTTCACCTAAAGCATTAATCAATCCCATTGAAAGAGGATCCTCAGGGCCTACTATCACCAGATCAACCCTATCATCAACTGCGTGATTAACAAGCCTATCAATATCTGTTGAAGCGATGTCCAAATTTTTTCCTAGATCCTCGGTTCCGCCATTCCCGGGAGCAAATGATAATTGAGTGTTTGGGTTATCCTGGGCTATTTTCCAGCCAATTGCGTGTTCTCTTCCACCACTGCCAACAATTAATACATTTCTTAGAATTTCTGCCATTGGTCTTAAAATTATAGGAGGATTATATTGTTATTACAATATTTATTTGAGGTGGGTGTTGAAGAAATCAACCGAATTTTGCATTGCCTGATTAAAAGAAGAGCCCGTAAAATTGTGTCCGCCGGATGGGTATTCATTCAACTCGTGGGCAATAGAAGTATTATTAAGTATCGAGTTTAAGTTCCTGCTGTAATCAATACTAACTACATCATCATTGACTGCATGATTTATAGATATTGCTCCTTTTATGTCTGATAGATAATTAGTCATAGGAACCTGTTTCCAAAAAGAAGACGCGGGATCAAATTGACCGTAAAGATCAAACAATTCCGCTCTTCTGCGCCTTGCGGGAGAATCCTCCGAAGGAGGCTGATAGCTTGAATCTTGAATGCGAAACTGCGAAAAATCGCTGTATGTATAAACAGCTCCTGCAAAGATTACTATTGCAGGAATAGAAGGAGATGCAGCAAATGCGCGGGCAACAACATTTCCCGCCATTGAATGACCGAAGAGCCCAATCCTTTCGGGATTTACCAAACTTCTTTCCCCTTCCCCCTTAACCCTTACCCCTTGCGAGAGCGCAGCTCTCGCATTCAGCGTATCAATTATATAATCCCCGGAGTAGTATCCTCCGCCGGGTTCTCCCTCAGAATTCCCGTGACCTCTTAGATCAATTTTAAAAACAACAAACCCCCGCCTTGCAAGATAATCAACGTATTGGGAATAGCTTGTCAGTGTCTGATAATTTTGCGGAGGAATATAACCGTGAACAAATACTATGGCGGGCCACCCTCTATTAGGGGTTGAACCCCTAGGAATTGTTAAAAGTCCGTTAACTTTTAAACCATCAGAATCATAAGAAGTCAGATATGTTGAGTAATCATTGTTTGATGAAATTTGCGTAAGCTCTGCTAAGTTCGATGTGTATTCACGGGACCTCAAGTGCGGAATTGTCATCTCTTGAAAGGGAAAAGACTCAGGCTCTGGAGTTATTGATAAGTCAGATTTCGAACTTTGACTCGTAGTACCTTTTTCGTCCGAACTATTTCGAAAAGCCGTTAAAAAAGTTCCCCAGACAAAAGCGTTTATGGCGATAAGCGCAATAAAAAGAATTAAAAATTTCTTAATTTTCTTGCGTTTAATTTGATCTTCAGATTCGTGCGGGATTTGAGGATTTGGTTCTTCTTCCATGAATTAAAATTATACCAAAGTTTTTTAAATATCTTTAATATAATATCGTATTTCCTCCGTTTTTGGATCCAGCAAATTATATAAATACGTTATGTCTTGGTCCGAGTGGCGGACACAGCCAGAACTCCCAAGATCTTCTTTTCCAAGTTTCGAACTGTTGCCGTTTATCCCGTGAAGTCCAAAATATCCTGGCAAAATCCAGTCACACTGAATTTTTTCGCCGGTAAACACGTCATTACATTCTTCATACGGAACAGGGCCATACGGCCACTCATCCGTCACTGGGATATCAAGCTGTAGGAAGTAAGGAGCAGTTTCAGAATTTTCTTCAGAACTTTGCTTATCAACAATGAGGAAGTAGTCTCTTCCTAAAAGTTTTGGAATAGGCGTAGGAGACCAAGATGCGCCTGTTTTTACTTGAAACTTACGCACTAATTTGCTATAATTTACATCTCCAGGAATTCCATAATATAAGTATTCATTCCCTGTTTTTCTATGAAGTACTAACCAATAGGATTT
>CAZFNO010000069.1:0-2899 GCA_964520695.1 uncultured Gammaproteobacteria bacterium
AGAGAAGCAGAAATGGAAAAACAACCAAAATAAGTCCCCGAATTCCAAAAAGCAGATTAGTTAGCGTGATGACCGGAAGGTGAAAATTTCACCATCTTCAATTATGACCGAGTTTATGGTTTTGAAACCCACAAAAGGTGGAGTATCTGCTGACCCTTCATCCATTGAGGCAGTACTTACAGGAAGAACTATTTCTTCTCCGCCTGTTTTTTCACCATCTTTAGGCCTAAATACTACGACTTCTTCTGGTCTTACATCAGCTAAAATTCCCCTTACGGTCACGCGTCTTATGACTTCAATACTATTATCTGGGTCAGGAACCATAGCATCCAATTCTGTAGTTTGAGTAAATACAGTTATGGGTCTACCAATCTTAGCTCTTAAATCCTCAACAGCTTCTGATGGAAGTTGATAGTCAATGTCTGTTCCTTCGGGTCCGCGATCTAATAAAATTTCGCCCATAATATTTTCTTTTCTAAAATTAGATAAATGATAATCTATTGTATTTCCAAATGCAACTCCCCCGAATTCCAAAAGGCAGAGTTATGGGTTTGAGACTTTTTGTCCGCGGATTGGTTCATACGCCTCTTTCAATTGCCCATCGACTAGTATTTTCGCAAATTGTGCTGGCAGGGCTTTCGCAACATGCATCAAAGATGCGTCTTGAAGATTAAAATGGATATGAGGCTCACTGGTGTTTCCTGTATTTCCGCATCGACCAATTACATCCCCCTGCTTTATTTCGTCGCCTACCTTCATACTAATTGATTCGTGTCTGAAATGACATAGCAGACTAAACTCCCCATTACCGTGATCAATAATAATTGCATTGCCCACGCCCACACTTCTATCTCTCTCGCCTGGCATTACATCGATTGATCCATCTATCACCTGGATTATTCTTCCGTCACCTGGTGCCAGAACCTCTTTATCAAAAGCCTCATAATCCTCAAGCCTTTTCCCGTCTCCCGTGTGCCCGTTTCTGAAATCATAAGCATAAAGCTGGTTTTGCGGGCCCTGATCGGGTGGTCTATTGTGGCTATTCGTTGATGCGTCTCTTCCGCCATTTGTTACAGTCCAGACGCCATTGAAAGGAAGAATTAAAGCGGTTTTGGTTTTATAGTCCATAGGTTGATTATAACAAAAATGGGGCGGCCAGATTCTAAAAAACAGTCTTTAGTATAGGAAGTTTTTTCGTATAATCTTAGCACACTCTTCAGGAGACAATTTTTCAGTATTTAATTTAATTGCTCCCTCTATTGGATTATTTTCAACACTATTATATAAACTTTCTACCAACTCATCCCCCAGAGGCGGCCAGATTCCTTGCTTAACTCCGTCTCTTGTTTTATCTCTTTTCTTTAAAATTTCAAGAGAGCATTCTAGTTGATATAAAATTACAGGTACATTTTTATTTTTTGCAATTTTAACAATATCTTCATAGTGCCAAGGTTTTTTAAATATTCCATCAATAATTACAGAGAAACCCTTATCTAAAAGGTGTGTAACTAAAGCTACAGCCGTATCATTTGCATCATCTAGAGTTCGGTCTTCATGATTTGCATAAATTACTTTTATATTATCCATGGTAACCCATGCAATTTTTTTATCATAATCTCTAACTAATTTACATATAGTAGTTTTTCCGCTGCAAGTAGTCCCCCTCAGAACAACTAATTTTTGATCCATGAAGTAATTATATCAGCTTTGTGTCAATCCTTCGATATGACTCTCTTCGGTTTAACTCAGAATAAACAGGATCAAGGTTGGGGAGATTTATTTTTCTTAAAAACTGCAATTGCCAAGTTAGCGCCGGGGTATGCAAATGCTTTTTCAAAATCCTTAACCGGGACTTTTCTTGCTTCCTCCGGAGGAAGTCCTGGATCATGAAGATAGAAATTTTTTCCGTCAAAATCATAGATCAAAACATAATGAAGAGAAAATCCCTCTTTTTTATTCAATATTCTTGAATTTATTTCAACTCCAATCAAGCTTCCCTTTTTTAAAAATTGAATAATTTCTTTTACTGAAGTTTTTCTGTTGAGATGTTTTACATTTTTCAAAAACTCTGGAATAAGAGGAATTACAGATTTGATATTACTATATTCTAAATAATATATAACTGTATCCTTACCAAAAATCCTTGTAAGATAATCTGTTCCTTCCTCATATAACTTTTGGTAATCAATCGGCTCAATGCTTAATATATCCAGTCCTTTTTTTGATAATGCAGTTAATCCTGGAATAGTCCATGTCCCTTTCCCTTTGACAAAATGCAACATCTCATCAACTTCTCGCCATGTGAGATCTTCGCCAAAATAGTACCTATTCAACATTCTAAACACAGCCGGTACACAGCGCCATCCATCCTTTGAATTCGGAACGAATGGAGGAACCTTATTTTTCATGAAGTAATTATACCAGCTTTGTGTCAAGGCTGGGGTGGTTCAGATTGAGGTAAAGCGGGAAGACCGTCTGTAGTAAAGATATAAAACGTATTAACAGGTGAGGTAGATTCCCAACCGTCACGATCAACTGAGTGCTCTGCATACCTGTATTCTTCTCTATCCAATTCCCCGACTCTTTCACTAGCTTCTTCTAGACTTGAATATGAACCGCATGGATAAAAGTGTCCATCCCATGCATCGATTCCCATCACAACAATCTGATCTTCTTTTCTTAGAAGTGGATTACCTCGTGTTATCGCTACTCGAATTTCTCTCCCTACATATTCTTGCGGACTAATTCCGTCTTTTTCTGCCCGTCTCTCTATTTGATAAGGATAGCTATCTTCCTGTCTTTCTGCTGTCATGACGTGGATATTACTCTTATTTCAGCTTTGAATCAAGGCTGGGGAGTTTATAAAAATTTGCGGGTGTAGTTTTGGATGAGAATGGAC
>CAZFNO010000070.1:0-1079 GCA_964520695.1 uncultured Gammaproteobacteria bacterium
TCAGCAAGCTCCTGCCGTCCGGCTTTTTCAAACTCAGAAATCGAATCACGTCTTTGTTTTGCCTCCTTTTGAATTACTGAGAGAACATCCTCTTCGGTTGCCTCATATCCGGCACCGCCCTTTTGAATCTCATAATAATTAATTGCAGATAGAAGTAACCGAAGAACGGATGTTCGAACTTCATTTTTTGCCAGCATTGATTTCTTAAGCTCTTCTCGTAATCGTTCTTTGTTCATATATCAAATTATACACTAAACCATTAGCCACTCTCTTATACTTCAATGATTTAAATCATTGAAGCGATCTGGTTCTTTTCTTTTTCCTTTTTCCAAAAGAAGGGCAATTCCAAGCCTTTTAGCAAACATTATTTTTTCAGTTGGAGTAAAGAAATCGGAAATTAAACTATTACCTTCTCTTTTTATCCTTAATATTAATTAAAGTTTTTAGAAAAATCTCAAAAATTCTATCATACGTAGCTTTGGGCAATGGGTATCTTGAGACCTGCGACATAGTGTTATTGTTTAATGATTTAAATCATTAAAGTACATTTAATTTAGCTCTTTTATTCTTTTAAGTAAATACTTTTTATTGTTTTTGGAAAGGTCCTCATCAACTTCTTCAAATAATATTTGCAATATTTCTCCAACCTTTGGCCCGGGTTTTAAATTAAGCTCTTGCATTATATCATTACCGTTAATGGTCAAATCCGTTATGGAAAAAGGCTTTGGAGCAAGTTCTCCTGCAACCCTTTCTTTAAATTTTTTAAGGCGCCACGATTCTGCTTTTTGGGTCCCTCCGCCAAGCCTATCCCCAATTCTAAGATCCATCATATCTGCCACATTTTCTTCCCCTATTCTTCTTATAAATCGCCTCACTCCTGCATCAGACAAATTTTCATTGACAGAAAACATATGCCAGCGGATCAAGTTTACCACACGCTCGGTTTCTTTTTTGGAAAGCCTGAGTCTGTCGCATATCTCATAAGCAAGTCTGGCTCCCGCAACTTCATGATTATAAAAAGTAACGTATCCTTCTTTGTCTTTTCCGGCAACGCGGGGTTTTCCAACATCATGAAGAAG
>CAZFNO010000070.1:1179-2832 GCA_964520695.1 uncultured Gammaproteobacteria bacterium
CGCTATCCGCTTGAATTTCAAGCCCCGTGGTATCTTCAATTTCAAAATCTAATTGAGTTGCTAGCCTCACGGCACGGATAAGTCTGAGCGCATCTTCTTTAAACCGTGCTTTAGGATCTCCAACAGCTCTAATAATTTTTTTCTCAATATCTTTTTTTCCATCAAACGGATCAACTAGCGTAAAGGGTAAAGGGTGAAGTGCTAGTCCGATTGCATTTATTGTAAAATCCCGGCGGGATAGATCTTCACCGATTGTTTTTCCCCATTCGACTTTATCCGGACGGCGCCTATCAGAATAGCCGTGCTCGGTTCTGAAAGTAGTTATTTCAACGTTCCCAAATTTTTCTGAGGGAATGCCAACAGTGCCGAAATCATTATTGTAAAATGATTTTGGAAATAATTTTTGAATTTCTTGGGGCGTTGCGCTCGTTGCTATATCCCAGTCTTTGGGAGATATTCCCATTATTAAATTTCTGACACATCCTCCCACAAAATACACCTCAAAACCTGCTTTTTCAATATTTTTATAAATTTTTAGAATTTCCTGCGGAATCTTATCAATCATATTGTTTAGGAAGTTCCTTCTTTGATATAGTATAGCAGAGAAAATTTATAGATGATAAACTGGCAGGTCCAAAATAAAATAGAGTTTAAAAAAGGAAAACTAGATGAAGAAAGTTTAATTCAGGCTCTTCTTGAGAATAGAGGGATCAAGTCAGATAAGGAAAAACAGGAATTTTTATCTCCGGATCTTGATAGCGTCAGTCCACAAAAACTCGGCATTTCAGCCAATGAATTAAAAAAAGTTGAAAAAAGACTTGAAAAAGCAAAGAGAGAAAAAGAGCAAATAATAGTTTTTGGTGATTATGATGTAGACGGAATAACGGGCACAGCAATTCTTTGGGAGAATCTAATTAGCAAAGGCTTTAATGCAATGCCCTATATCCCTGACAGAAATGAAGAGGGATATGGTCTTTCAAAAAAAGGGATTGATAATTTACAAAAAAAATATAAAGACATAAAAATTATCATAACCGTTGATAACGGAATTGTTGCAAATGAGGCAGTAGATTATGCTAATTCTTTGGGAATAGAAATTATTATCACAGATCACCACGTACCATCAAAAAGTCTTCCAAGGGCTTTTGCGATTATTCACTCTACTAAAATATGCGGGGCAGGAGTTGCGTGGGTTCTTTCAACAAGAATCATGAATCATGAATCAAGAATCAAGCGTGATCATTTGTCACTTGTTGCCCTCGCAACGGTTGCGGATGTGATGACTTTGACCGGTTTTAACAGAACCTTGGTTAAGTTTGGTCTAGAACAAATGAGAAAAACAGAAAGAGTGGGGCTAAATAAGCTTATAGAACTCTCCGGAATAAAAAAAGAAAAAATTGGCGTTTATGAACTGGGACACATAATCGGTCCCCGAATTAATGCAATGGGAAGAATTGATGAGGGGATGGAGAGCCTGAGACTTCTTTGTACGCCCAACGCAAAAAGAGCGGCAGAACTTGCTGCAAAACTTCACGCAACAAATGCAAAGCGCCAAGAACTCACCATTGAATCAGTAACTCATGCAAGGGGTCTTGCATCAAAAAAGAAAAAAATAATTATTATTTCGGATAAATCATACAATCCCGGAATAAT
>CAZFNO010000071.1:0-2819 GCA_964520695.1 uncultured Gammaproteobacteria bacterium
GGATTAACAGATTTAATCAAATTTATCTTCCAGTCTCTGTGCCAATTTTTCAATTGTTTTTCTCTTGCGATCGCTTCTTTCACGTTATTGTACTCCTCCAAGTAAACTAATTTTTTAAGCTTGTATTTTTTGGTGAATCCTTCCACCAATCCAACTCTATGTTCAAATGATCTTTTAATAATATTGTTGGTTACTCCAATATAAAATACAGTGTTGTTTTTATTTGTCATTATATAAATATAGTAAATATATTTTCGTTTCACCTGTTATAATAATATATCATTAGATCCTGAAACAAGTTCAGGATGACAACCAGGGATCCTGAAACAAGCCTGCCCTGAAGATGCTGAAACAAGTTCAGCATGACACTTTCAGGGTTCAGGATGACAACCAGGGATCCTGAAACTAGTTCAGGATGACAAGAAAACAATATGGTAAGTATAATTGCCGCAATGGATGAAAAAAGGGGAATAGGGAAAAACAATGATTTGCTTTTTCGTATTCCTGAAGATTTTAAGAGGATGAAGGGGCTGACGGTTGGCCATCCGATAATCATGGGCAGAAATACTTTTGAATCTTTGGGCGCAAAACTTTCAGACAGGACACATATTGTAATAACAAGCGATCCTTTAAGCCTACAAAACCTTAATTATCAATCAGATTTTGTAGTATCATCCCTTGATGAAGCGCTAAGACAAGCAGAAGCATCAATCGGATCAGATGAAATATTTATTTTCGGCGGAGGACAAGTTTTTAGGCAGGCTTTGGAGAGGGGAATTGTAGACCGTCTATACCTTACATTAGTTGAAGGTGATTTTGGCGCAGATACTTTTTTCCCGGACTATTCGGAGTTTGGAAAAATTACAAATGAACAAAGCGGAAAATCAGGGGATATCAAATACAAATTCCTCGACCTCGAAAAATAAACTATAGGTTGAATTTATTCCCATTTTAGAGTATTATTATATGCCATGGTTCGTACAGAAATTCCAGGAAAATTTACTCCCGAAAGAACAGAAATAGCTAGGCAAATAGCTCGTTCCAGATGGTTTGATTCATATAGAGAAAAAGGCCAATATACTTCTGATGCCCATATACCTACATATGTACACAGACTAAACGGACTTTCTGGATATTTTGATCATATAAGAAACTTTGAGGGAGAAAAAATAGTGTTTGATATTGGTTCTGGAACAACGAGAGGTATCGCAGAAATTGCCAAAAGCGAAATGGGCAGGGATATAGACTTTAGGGCAACTGTGCTTCGAAATATGAAGAAAATTTCTGGTGCAGCAAGCCTTGGTCCCGGCAAAGTTTTCAAAACCTCAGTTGAAAGACTGACTGGAATTGAAGATGGATCAGTTTCAGGAATAATTTCAAATAGCGGTTTGGCATACTCTATTGAACCTGAGATAACAGTAGATAGTATAGATAGGGTTCTTAGGCCTGGAGGCGTAGTGAAGGCGGATTTTGAAATAGATGATGGGGAGAAAAGAAGTGATAGGCCATATACCTATAGAAGGTCATATAGAAGGTTTGCGAAAAGGTTTTCAGAGTTAGGTTATGACATAGCCTTTGAGTTTAGGGGAGGAGTTGTCTTGCTTGCAATTAAACCTGGGAGCAGTTCAGATGTAACAGCGGTAGAACTTCTTCGATCAGACGAGGCTGTTAAGGGATTAAGAGAAAAGCTATCTAGGGGTGGGAATATTGAAATACTTCCATAGCTTATGTCGTTTTGTGCTCCTATAGATTTTACCCAAGTCTTACCGAAGATGACCTTGATTACAGGAATTCATTCATACCCGTAGAGAGCTGAAGTGTTCAATTGTTTACGCCGTTTGTTTTGGGTTCTTTAATTCTCTTTTCACCAAATCCGTGTCCCGGTATAATAATTCCGCTTCTGTGCCTTCTAACGGGATGAGCATCTCCTCCTGCCATTAATTTTCTTTTAATTTCCGCTACCACCTCTTGAGGCGTTTTTATTTCCCCGTTGGCTTTTCTTCCAGTATGTATTACATAATCATAAATTCCTTTAAGTTCCGGGTTGAATGGATCGAAATCAATTTCAGGATGAACTAGGCGCCAGTGAAGCAAATCCTTTTTTTCTCTGTCTTTTTCAGCTATTTCCACTGATTTCGGAGTTATCTCCTCCATCTTCAACTGTGTGATTCTTTCCAAAAGAGAACTTATTTTTTCGGGTTTTGCACCAGCTATTATAGCCTTGTCCAACTCTCTTTCAGCATCTGCGATTATCCTATCCTGTTTCGCATTCCTTTTTCTGTAGAGTCTTTCCATTCTAATCTTTAATGGCGCCACAAGCATCACAGAGCGCACGGGTATATTAGGATAGACTTGTCTAATCTGACGAAGAAGCACTCCAGCCAGTCTTCCCTCAAGGATTCGTCTTTTAATATTAAGTCTTTCATCAGTCTTATCAAGCTTATCAAGCTCAAGCGCAGATAAAATCCAATCAACCTGGTTTGCGTCTACCATCCTATCCACCTCAGGATCTCTATCCATAAATCCTCCGGATATGTTTCCTGTAATACGCCTAATTAATTCTCCCGTGTAGGTAACATTTGTTTTGAGAAGCCCGGCATCCTGTCTTAACAGTTCTACAATTGTTGTTTTGCCTGTTCCTGATCTCCCAAGAAATACCAAGTCGTTTTCGAGTTCAATTCTTTCAATTTCGGGACCCGTTTCCGCCTCTTGGCGGGGTCTTAGTGTTTCTATCATATTAAGCAAGACATTATAGGATAAATGAGAAGCAATAGCAATCGATTAACGTTTTGGCCGTTGCATTGACCCAAACGATTTTT
>CAZFNO010000072.1:0-2795 GCA_964520695.1 uncultured Gammaproteobacteria bacterium
GAACCTGCATCAATCGCTTAGGACGCGACTACTCTGTCCGTTGAGCTACGGGGGCTCAGGATTACAATTCTATCATGTTTTACGCTTCTGTTCTAATCGCTTCTTCCCACCGAAGCTTCCCATTCGCATTCTCGTACTATTCGTACGCTGCTCTTGGAGCGCTTTCTGGCGGGCAAGAAATAAATTCTCCCGAAAACCGCCTTCTTTAATAAATTTTTCAGTTAAAGCGTCTATTTGCCTTTCAAAAGAAACGTCTCCATCTGATCCCAATTACGGGATTTGGGATTAACCCATCGTCTCAAAAATTCCTGATTAAGGTCGTAGATAACCGTAGCCAAAATATAAGAGCTGAGATTTTTGTATCCTTCCATTATTTGTATAATAACAAAAATCGAAGTAAAATTACTTTTGCGAGGACTAGTTGATCGGAGAGTAGTGAATTGGTATCACGCTGCGTTCGGGACGCAGAGACAGAGGGTTCGATTCCCTCCTCTCCGACAAATTCTCCTCTTGAAATTTTTAACGAAATATTTCAAAATAATTAAATGCAGAAGAAAGACTACTCGCCTTCGGAAAACTCGTCTCAAGGAGGAAACATTCTCGCTTCCGAAGACCGAAAAAACCTTATAAAAAAACTTAGTATCTGGGGAGTGATAATTGGAGGAGTTGCCCTGGGGCTTGTTGCCCTTGTAACGATTGCTCAAAGAAGCGCAGCTCCTCAGACTCCTGTGGTTGTTGAGAACTTCCCCCCTCCAAACAAGAACGATATGATTCTGGGAAATGCGGAGGCAGAAATTATCATAACCGAATATGCCGATTTCCAATGCCCTGCGTGTGCAGCATACAATCCAATAATAAACAGTGTTTTGGAGCAGTATCCTAAGGATCTTATGGTAGTCTACAGGCATTTTCCGCTAAGAGGAATTCACAAAAATGCCCAAATTGCAGGACAAGCCGCCTACGCTGCCTGGAAACTGGGGAAATTTGAAGAGATGAAAGATCTTCTTTATGGTACTCAAGCCAGCTGGTCAAATCAAAATGATCCAAAAGAAATATTTATTGGATATGCCGGAGAAATTGGACTTGACAAAGAAGAATTCGAATCGTTAATGAACTCGGAAGAAGCAAAAAGGGCGGTTCTTGACGGTGAATCAGAAAGCTACAGACTTGGCCTTAATTCCACTCCTTCTTTTTTTCTAGGCAACAAAAGAGTATTCCCGGGCAATAATCTGCAGGATTTTAAACAGCTGATCGAAGAAGAACTCCAAGCTAATTAACCTAATTTCTAATTGATCTAATTGACCTAAAAAATGTCTAATTCAAAAAACCCAAAATATGATCTGGAAGAAAGAACTGCTAAGTTTGGTGAAGCAATTATCAGATTCTGCAAAAAGATTCCCCGAGGACCAATTACGGATCCTTTAATAGTGCAGTTAATTAAAGCTGCAACAAGTATAGGAGCAAATTACTGCGAAGCAGATGATGCAGAAAGCAAACAGGACTTTAAGCATAAAATTGGAATTTGCAAAAAAGAATCAAGAGAAGCTAAACACTTTCTAAGGATGATTGCAGTTGCAGTACCAGAACTAAAAGAAGAGGCAAGGGTATACTGGCAAGAAGCCAAAGAATTAAACCTGATCTTTAATACAATTTATAGGAAAGTAAAATAAGTTTCGGGAATTTACTTGATTCGTGCTTGATTAGAAATTAGAATAATTAGATCAATTAGAGATTTAAATGCTTTCTTCGGCAGTTTTGTAGGATTGAATTTCTTCTGGGGTAAACCAAACCATTTTCTCGTAATTTGCTTCCTCAACTGATGCCGAGATATGGATCAGATTAGTAACTCCCCTATGCTCCTCATTTGCATAAGCGGCAGAATCGGTTGAGAAATCACCGCGGATTGTTCCGGCAGGAGCATTTACCGGCATCGTAGGACCTGCAATATTTATTACATTTTCAACAGCGTGCTTCCCCTCCAAAATCATTGCAATAACAGGGCCGGATTTAACATAATCAAACAGCCACTTATTGACCAATTTTCCAAGCTCCATGGGGTCATCTGTACCAAAATCTTTCTTTGCGTCTTTGCCGTATTTGGTGTATGTTGCTAAGGTCTTTTCTCCCCAGCGCTTAATGGTTGCATCCTCGTCCGATTTGTAGTGTTTGAGAAGTAGAGCATCGTCGGGCGACACCATCTTCACAGCAACAATTTTTAAGCCCATCCTCTCAAATCTGTGAATTATTTCACCCACTACACCTCTTTTTATTCCGTCCGGCTTTATCATTACAAATGTCTGTTCCACATTAATAATTGTAAATAGTAAATTGGGAATTGTAAATAGATCAGAAGACTCAGATGATTACTCAGGATACCAGAACAATCAGATTATCTGAATATCAGAATTCCGGAACTCTGATACGCTGATTTTCTGAAGATATCTGTCTATCCGAGTTTTCCGAGTTCTCTGAATAGTCTAGAGCTTGCGAAATTTTCGTTCTAGCGAAGGGGTGGTGCGAGTGGAAGGGTTCCCGACAGCGCGGAATCAGTGACAATCGTGAATGAGCACTGGCGGGAAGGAGAACGAGCGACAGGACCCCGAGCGATTATAGATTTAATAGCTTTTCAAATTTCCCTTCATCCTTAAAGTCTCCAATTAATGCAAGGTTTAGGGTATCGCTGATTAGATATTTTCCTGCTGATTCCATGATTTGCTCTTCAGTTACCCTATCTATTTCTCCAAGAACCTCATTCGGATTTTTTATTTCTTTTTCCAGGATATCCTGTGCCCCGT
>CAZFNO010000073.1:0-2751 GCA_964520695.1 uncultured Gammaproteobacteria bacterium
TTTTGTGACGCCAGTTTTTCTAATTATTCCACTGCTTTGTAAACCTTTTAATTCATTTAAAATTGTGTCCTCTGAAACCATTGGAAAAAGAGAGCCAAAAGCTTTGTTTTGGAGATATCCTATTTTTTGAATATATTCGATTATCTTTATTTGGCGGTCTGTTAACATGATTGGTTTTCCACCGAGTCTTTCTTTGAGATGTGCATCAATTGAGATATTCTCTACTTTTTCTTTTATTTTATTTAACTCGATTGAGAGTCCTTTGGTGAAATATTCTAGCCAGACAGTCAGATCATTTTGATTTTTCGCAACCGATTGGAGTGCCTTGTAATAATCAAGGGCATCACTGTCAAAATATTCTTCCAAAGAAAAGAATTTTCTGATGTCATAACCTTCAAGAAACAATATTAATGTCGATAAAGCGCGGGCTACTCGTCCGTTTCCATCAACAAAAGGATGTATGCGAACAAGTTCATAATGAACAATTCCTGCCTTCAAAACCGGATGAATATCTACATTTTGTGAGTCATTAATAAATTGCAGAAATTCTTCCATCTCATGCGGTATTGCTGTTGAAGGGGGCGGACGAAAACTTACTTCCCCTGTCTGACTATTTTTAACAACCACTTGCGTTTCTCTATATTTTCCAGTCTTATCTTCTGGAAGTATTCGGTAAACTGTGATCGAATGGAGTTTTTTTATTAGTTCTTCGTCTATTCTTAATTCTTGCTCGCCTCGCTGCGAAGCGGGATTCTTAATTCCTAATTCATTTATCAGTTCCATTGCTTTGCGGTAATTTATAACTTCCTGGATATCCCGGTCGCGGGCGAGCACTTCTTTTCCTTCCAAAACTTTCTCGGCTTGGTCTAAATTAAGCTCATTCCCCTCAATGTGAGTGCCAAAGTGGACAGACCGCACCAGTGCGTCTTTTTGAAATTCCCGCTCATAATATGGAAGAAGCGGCGCATGAGTAATTACTTCCCTGCACGCTTCAATTATGCCTATGTTTTTGAGGATATTATTTGTAATGCTAAATCGAGGTTGAAACATAATAATTTACGGGGAGCTGGTGAAATTTTCGCAGGACGGCAATTGTTGCAGCTTTGCCTGTCCAAGAAAATTTTACTTGCGACCTCAGCATAAGTGATATAATTATATCACTTATGCCGAATAATTCCCTAGAAAATAAAAAAGCGGAAGATAAAAAATTCCATTTGGAATTTGCAAGACAATTACTAACTTTGTCTACGGCTGGTTTCGGACTTGCAGCTGCTCTTGCCTGGAATAGCCTCATTCAGGAAATACTCAACAAATATGTTAAAAGCTTTTTGGGCGGAGGTATAATTCTATCAGGTCTTATTTATGCAGTAATAGTTACTCTTCTTGCAGTTTTAGTCACTCTTCAGCTATCAAAATTAGTCAAAAGATTTGAGGATAAAAGCTAAAGATACTCTTTCATAACGCCGGGAATCTCATCCACCAAATCGCTGGCGTTGAAGTATAAACCGACTTTTTCCGCCAAACTTTCTCCTGCTTTTTTGTTGATAAAAGAGGCACAAATTGCTGACAAAAATGCTTCGTTTTTTGCATAAAGTGAGGCAGTTAAACCCGCCAAAACATCTCCTGTTCCACCTTTTGTCATCCCCGCATTTCCTCCTTCAACCAGTATTGTTTGACTCCCATCCGAAACAACATCCACCGGTCCTTTGAGAAGAATTGTAAACCCAAACTTTTTAGCAAATTCAGAAACAGTCTCTTCCATGATTCTTGATTCATGATTCATGCTTCCAAAAAGAATTCTAAATTCTTTTTGATTCGGGGTGATAATGGAAGTTTTAGGAATTATTTCCGGTTCGATGACTTGTAATGATCCTCCGTCTATTACCCATTTTTTATTGGGGAACTTGGTTAAAAGCCTTTCTGTCAGAATTTTTGTATCGTCATCTCCCCCCTCCTCTCCTGTCGGCCGGGGAAGTCCTGGACCAATCAAAACGCAGTCTGCCTCATCTATATAGTCCTCAACTTTATCCCTCGGAACAACAATGCCGTTTAGAAACTTTGTTTTTAATTTTTTGACAATCTCGTTATTCATAGGAGTCGAGGAAAAATAAACCATATCAGCTATTTTTGAAGCGATTTCAAGCGCCCAAAAGGCCGAGGAGTGAAACAAATGGGACCCTCCAATCACCAAAACCTTCCCATTCTCTCCCTTTGTCGAGTTAGTAGCGGGAATATATAAATTCCTCAAATCACCTGGATTAAATTCACTCATACATCAGTTGGTCCAGATATACCAATATATTTGGAGTAATTACTTTTTCCAAAAATCACCGCTGAAAAGTTTATGGCGAGCTTTCATGTTTGTTTTTGAATCTAGGGCAAGACTAACTGGCTCCAGGATTCTCTCGATTTCTGACCACATCTCCTTAGTTCTTTCTCTTCCAATTAATTTTTCAATATTTTTTCTAAAAAGGTCAGGTTTACCATCATAGGTCTGTTTGTACCAATGGATAGTTTCCAAACTCATTCCCAATGAATTATGAATCTGTTTACTTGTCATTCCCTTATAAAGCATCATATAAAGAATTAAGCGTTTACCCAACATTATTTTCTCCTCACGAGTTAGGAATTCGCTCATGAATTCGTTTATCTCATTCCTATTGTTAAGACTCTCTATAAGAAAAGAGAACTGATCTTCTAATTGATCCAATATTTTTTTATCAATAACCCTTTTCGAAACTCTTCCCATTA
>CAZFNO010000074.1:0-2601 GCA_964520695.1 uncultured Gammaproteobacteria bacterium
TAAAAACATAAGCCACAAACAATGTTCTTCTATCCTCATCTGAGACACCTATGGCCTCTGCAGCAATAAAAGCTCGTGATTCTGCAGGGGTTAATTCTTTTCCTTCTAAAACTTCCGACAACGTGGCAGGTACAGATTCAGGTTGATCTAATTTATGTTTTGATATAAATCTTTCCGCTCTTGACATTGGGTGGAGATTATATCACCAATATCCTATCAATCCAATAAAATAATGTTATTATAATATTATGCTTGCAAAGGTTAATTCCGCGGCAATTGTCGGTCTTGCGGCAATTCCGGTTGAGGTAGAAGTTGACATCCAATCTCAAGGCCTCCCCTCTTTTACAATTGTCGGTCTTCCTGATAAGGCGGTTGAGGAAGCAAAAGAGCGAGTGCGAAGCGCAATAAAAAACACGGGTGCTGAATTTCCAGCCAAGCGAATAACTGTTAATCTTGCACCCGCAGATCTTCCCAAAGAAGGAGCACTCTATGATCTACCAATTGCCCTTGGAATTCTTCTGGCATCAGAGCAGATAAGAGCAAAAATTGGATATTTCCTTTTTATGGGAGAGCTCTCCTTGGAGGGGAAATTAAGACACACTCAAGGTGCGCTGTCCATGGCAATTTTAGCAAAAGAAAAGAAGCTGACTTCTTTTTTTCTACCACATCAAAACGGCGCGGAGGCGGCAATTATAAAAGGCCTTGATATTATTCCGCTTGCCTCCTTACACGAACTTTTAGACCATTTAACTGGAACAAAAATTATTAAAAAACAAAAACCCACGTCTCTAAGCGATATTTCAGGGGAGGATTTTGAGTTTGATATGGCGGACATTAAAGGTCAGGAGCAGGCAAAAAGAGCTATGGAAATTTCAGCTGCCGGAGGACACAATATTTTGCTCAAAGGCCCGCCCGGGGCCGGAAAAACGCTTTTGGCCCGTACGCTTCCGTCAATTTTACCAAAACCTACTTTTGATGAGGCAATTGAGATTACAAAAATCTACAGCATTTCAGGACTACTTGATAGAGAAAGTCTTGTAATAAAACGCCCGTTTCGATCTCCTCACCATACAACTTCCCATATTGGTTTAATAGGCGGAAGCAATGTTCCAAAACCCGGTGAAATTTCCCTAGCCCACAGAGGAGTTTTGTTTTTGGATGAATTTCCCGAGTTCCCAAGACACGTTTTGGAAGCATTAAGACAGCCCATGGAAGACGGATTTGTTACAATCTCGCGTGCTTCGGGACGGATTACTTTTCCTGCAAAATTTATATTGGTTGCCGCACAAAACCCATGCCCCTGCGGTTTTTTAGGAGATCCCCAACACGAGTGCCGGGATTCTACTTCTGAAATCTTGCGATATAGAAAAAAAGTTTCAGGTCCTATGTTAGACCGAATTGATATTCATTTAGATGTCCCGGCGGTAAAAACTGAGAAACTTGTTTCAAATGATTTGAAAATTAAAAGTGGTCCCACATCTTCTGAAATAAGAAAAAGGGTCCAAAAAGCCCGTGACCTGCAAACAAAAAGATTTTCCGCCAAAGGCGGATCTACCGGGAGAAAAAACAAAATATTATCAAACAGTGAAATGACAAGCAAAGACATTAAGAAATACTGTCAGCTCTCAAATGAATCGTTTGAGATTCTAAAACTTGCTGTAAATAAACTGGGACTTTCTGCAAGGTCTTATAATAAAATCATAAAAGTTGCCCGAACAATTGCGGATCTTGAAAGAGAAAAAGAGATTAAACCCAATCATATTGCCGAAGCCCTTCAATACCGACCAAAAGTTGACAATATTTAGTTTGATATTGTCACTCAAGATATACCAATATATTTGTAGTAACCATGGAAAATCAGTTTTCTAATCAAGTACCATCAAACTATTACAAGAGGAGAATTGCCGCTCTTTTTATTCTTGGGGTATTTTTAATTTTTTTGGGACGTCATATGACGTTTCTTCCGACAATCAATCTATCGGGACAGGGATCATCTGAAAAAATAATAAAAGATATTGAAGAAATTACGAAAAACAAAAAGGGATTTTATTCTATTTATTATAAAAGCCTTAACTCAGATGAAAGTTTTGGTATAGATGAACGGCAAATTCAAACCGCAACTTCTGTTAATAAAATGCCAATTGTTGCTTCCCTTTATTATTTGGCAAATGAAAGCAACAAGATTTCTTTGGATGAGCGCGTAACAATTCAGGAGTCTGATGTTCAGGATTATGGAACAGGATCTATTAGGTATCAAAAAATGCCCCAGACTTATTCGCTTAGAAATCTTGCGCGTCTTGCTATGAAAGAATCCGATAATACGGCAGCGCACGTTTTGTCTGTAAGAATCGGAACAGATGTTATACAGAAGTTAGTAGATACCTGGAACATGAATCAAACAGATATGCTTAACAATAAAACAACTGTATATGACATGGGGGTTTTATTTGAGATGATCTTCAATGGTAAAATTACAAACGAGGGGGAGACTAAAGAGCTTTTGGAATTTATGACAAATACGGATTTTGAAGACCGACTACCAAAGGGGCTTCCAAAAGATGCTAAGATCTATCACAAAACCGGTGATGGGCAAGGTACAAT
>CAZFNO010000075.1:0-2597 GCA_964520695.1 uncultured Gammaproteobacteria bacterium
TCTGAGATTCTGATTGTCTGAATTTCTGATTCACCGAGTTCTCTGAGTATTCTGATTCATCTTTCTTTTTCCCACGCATTGAGGGCTTCTTTTGCCGCCTGGTTATTGGGATCCAGTTTTTCCAGAATGTAGCGCATCTGAGAAATCGCCTTACTGCGGTAATCGGTATTTATAACTAAGCCTTGCTGATTAACGGAAAGGTCGTGATAAAATATTCCTAATGCATAACGGGCTTCAGTATAGTTTGGTCTAAAGCTTACAGTTTTTTCAAGAACCTCAATGCCTTTTTCCACCTGATTATTTTGACCCAATATAACTCCCCAGTTGTAAAGTACGCTTGTGTCGGTGGGGGCAAGACGCGCAGTCTCCTCGATTGCAGAAAGCGCCATGGGTAAAAATTTCGGATCAATATTGGAAAGCGTATATAAAATTCTTACTCTCGTTTTCCAAAAGACTATATTATTTGGATACTTTTTTGTAAGATTATCGGTTATCGAAAGTGATTGGTTTGTAAGCTGGCTTGCGAGCTGCGCTGACTGGGTTGAACCTTCCTGGGTGAGGCCTACTGCCAAAAAGGCGTTATTAACAGATACCTCATCCAAAAATACGGGTTCCTGCCGAAGACTTATAGATTCCTGAAGAAGAGGATATGCTGTTTGAAATTCTCCGGCTCTATTGTAATTCTGTCCCAAGGCAAAGCGCACATCCGCAATCCAATACCTTCCGAGAAGATAAAGAAGAAAAATTGAAACTGCGCCGATTATGAAAATTCCGGTCCATTCAAGATAGGTCAGCGCTTTGTCCTTTTTGTTTTCATCCGTTCCCTTGACAAGAGCAAGAATTATGATGGCAAATGCGGGAATTAGGAATAAGTAAATATTTGAAATGACAACAGAAAATCCAAAAAAATTAACTATTAATATTGATGTGAATCCAGAAAAAAGCGCAATTAGCGTTGGGTCTTTTGCGCCGGGCAAATTATCCGATTTAAAAGAATTTAAAAATTTTAGCTTCCTGACGTTTAGATTTAAGATATTCCCTAAGAAGAGAAATCCAGCAAAACCTATAAAAAGAAGATAAGAGCTCAGTCCTAAAATACCCGTGGTTGCCAAATAATTTAGATATTCATTGTGGGCTTTGTTATAGAGAAAGTTCCATTCAGAGAGGGTGTTGTGCTCGGGGGGTCTGTGTTTGTAATAAGAATAAGCAAATGTTTCAACACCGGATCCTATTATGGGATTGGAGCGCCAGACATCCAAGGCTCCGCGCCAAACAATATTTCTTATAGCCCCTGAGTCCGATCCGCCGAGAGGAATTGAGGAAACTATTGATGTTTCTGTTTGGGAAGCTTGAGAGCCTCCTTCCTCGTTTGTTTTTAAAACAGTTTTTTGAATATTTTCAAAGGAGAATTTTTCCAAAACAGGAAGTCTTACTCCTGCAAAAAAACTCACTGCGATAAAAACTACCAGAAGAGTCCATATGATTTTATTTTTAAGAAATGATAGATCTTTCCGGTTTACCCACAAATACAAGAGCGCAAAAATAAGAAAAGACACAAAAACTGCTATCATTGCCGACCTTGCACCTGTATAAAGAAGAGAAACATAAAGAAGAATAAATATTCCTGTATAGAAAAGGAGTTTAGGCTGCATGACTTTCTCACCTTTTTTGGGAAGAAGGTTTAATATAAAAGCCAGCACCAGCGGCATAATGATTCCAAGATATCCCGCAAGCCAATTGGGCTGACCCAGCGTTCCAAACATTCTGACGGTGGGTACAAAATCCGCAGTCCAGCAAGAGACATCTAATGACCCCCTAAATACAAGGCAAGTTGGGTCATATCCAAAGTGTGAGGGAAGCGCCCATAAAACAGCAAGAAGTCCTGCTAGTATGCTTACTTTTATTGAGTTTCTGACAACTTTTCGCGGGTCCTGTCGCTCGTTCTCCCTCCCGCCAGTGCTCGTCGACGACTCACTCGCCTGCGCGCTGTCGGGAACCCTTCCACTCGCACCACCCGCATAAAAATTGCTGACAAAGGCGTAGTAAAGAAATATGTAAGTGAAAATTGAAAGTAAGCCTCCGTTCCATCGTGAATAATAACCCCAGAGAGAAACATGCCCATCGATTGAAAAAATTGTTGAAATAATTTGAGAGGCAAGAAAAAGAATTATTGGAATATCCAGAATAGTGCGCTTAAAAATAGGGCGTTTTAAAACAACCATCTTGGAAAACCAGAAAAAACCAATAAGAATTGTAATAATAAAAGTAATCCACATTTTATTAAATTCAAAAAGTTCTGAAGTATTTCCCGCAAAAACCAGAGGAACCAGAAGAAAAAGGCCGTAGAATAAATATTCTATCGCGCGGCTTGAAAAATTAAAAAACTTCATCAGAATTTATTGTAGCAGGCAATTTTGAGATAAACAATATTATATTTCGCTGCTTGGGGTCTTGCCCATTTTCGGAAAACTCGGAATACTCAGCAAACCAGATAGTCAGACTCCTCAGTGTTTCAGAGTTCCGGATTTCTGAGCCTCTGAACCATCTGATTCTTCTGGAGCTCTGAGTTTTCTGAGTCTTCTGATATGTTGCAAAAA
>CAZFNO010000076.1:0-2584 GCA_964520695.1 uncultured Gammaproteobacteria bacterium
AAGCTGGGAAAATATCTGGGGTATGGTAACTTTTTCAAACTAAACCATTTCCACTGCGTAATTTCATCGGGTTCCATGACTTTAGCTTCTCCTTTCCATTTGCGGGCTGTGAGACCTACTGTCACAAAATGTGCATGCTGATTTTTGAAATTATGAACAGAAATTACCTGAGGGTTTTTGATAGTAATTCCTGTTTCTTCTCTGACTTCTCTTATTGCACCTTCTTCAAATGTTTCTCCAAAGTCTAATTTGCCTCCAGGCAAACACCACTCGCCCGCACTTCTAAAAGCTGAATCTGCTTTGTTTGGATCAGAATGACGTTTGCCCAACAGAATTTTTCCGTTTCTTATTAATACAACTCCCAGTCCTGCTCCAACCCTTTTCTTTTCTGCCTTCATAATTTTTTAAAGATACCGAAGTTGTGTTTTGTGGGTACTGAGGGACTTGAACCCCCGACATCTTCGATGTAAACGAAGCGCTCTACCACTGAGCTAAGTACCCTGGTGCGGATGAGAGGTATCCTACGCGTAAAGCTTCGGAATACCAGGTTCTCAATACCATTATCTTTTTCTAAAGCTTGCCATTCTGAAGCTTCAGCGAAAGATGGTGCGGATGAGAGGACTCGAACCTCCACGCTTTTTAGGGCACAGCCACCTCAAGGCTGCGTGTATACCAGTTTCACCACATCCGCGCGTCGAAGACACAACTTTGCGTCTTCATCCTCACATTTGTTCGGATTTTGACTTTGAAGTCGGCTTCTCCTTTTTCAAATTTCTTCGAAATTTGAGATGGAAATATTAAAGAGCATGTTTATTTTATCAATTATGAGGCTAAATTACAAAATCTTAATATTCTCTCAAAACGCGAAGCGTTTTGAAAAAGGAAAGCCTGATTGTCAAGCAAAGTCTTTGCGCAAACAAAGACGAAGCGGTAAAATCAAAGGTTTTCCGCCAGTGCCGAGGAGAGGACTCGAACCTCCATTCCCTTGCGAGAACAGCGTCCTGAACGCTGCGCGTCTGCCAGTTTCGCCACCTCGGCTCGTCGAAGACACGACTTTGTGTCTTCATCCTCACATTTGTTCGGATTTTGACTTTGAAGTCGGCTTCTCCTCTTCAAAATGCAAGCATTTTGAGAAAATAAAGATCGAAAGTATTTTAACAGAAAGAGGAGATTGTAACAAATTATTTTCTTTTTGTTTTACCAATTACCCCCCGAGGCCCAATATATGGAACCCTCCTTCTCCCAGCTGCTCTTATAGGATTAGTGGTTTCATAATGAAAAGAACCAAAAACTGCCGGCCCGGAATGACCAATTTTATCTTGAGCAGATCGCGAATCAACATCTGGAGATTGTCCGGATGTATCTCCAAAATTTGGTATTTCGGACGGCATTAATTTTTATTTTATAAAACATATTAAAAAAATAAAGATGACAAATTAGATCATTTAATGTCACATTGAAGAGATAAGCTTATTTTGGTAAAATTTAAATATTGCCGAGTCGTCTAATGGTAGGACAACGGGTTTTGGTCCCGTTTATTGGGGTTCGAATCCCTGCTCGGCAGCAAAAATTTTACTGTACTGTTTAGAATTTTCAGGTATCGAAAATATTTAACCTGGGAGGTTGTTTATTTAGGCAACCTAGGGTACGGAAGTCTTCAATCAGATCAATTCATCTGCCATAGTGCGAAAAGAGCTATCTTTAGATTTTTCACTCGATTACTAAATGCTCTATAAGTTTTAATTTCCTCTGGTAGTCAGCTTGATCAAAAACAAATTTTTTATACTCCTCACCGCTTTTAAAAAAGTCTAGAATAAATTTAACATTTGTGAATTGTTTTCTTGGCTCTAAATACTCTTGAAATGAAGACCAAGGATATGTTTCAAGTCCTTCTAGGGTCTTAGTGACAAATCCGGTATGCGGATTAAGGTGTATGTATCTAGAAAGGTGTACCAATTGTTCATCAGTTTCTACTCTTACTGCTTTAAACTGATCCAAGAATAACGAACCATCTCTTTCATGTCTGGCATTGAAATATTTGGTATAGCTATTTTGAAAATTGCTTAAAAATTTCGAAATTCCGTTATTTTCCTGCTGTCTTAAAAGAATATGAAAATGATTTGGCATTAAACAATAACAGAATATATCAACAAGCCTTTTGTTTTCATGGAGCAAATCTAAAATCTCATTTTGTCTATCTTGTTCTAATTTCAAAAACTTAGATAAACTCAGCGGAGTCTTATAAAACCGATAAAAATCAATAGCTGTTAGTGCTCGTTCATATTCCCTATTACTTGAAAAAGTTGGTTGCCTATTCGCTCCTCTATTAAATACGTGATAAACTTCCCCGTTTACTAAGGGCATAATTCTTCCTGGCATAATTTTATTTTAAATTAAAATTCCTTAGGTTACAAGCTAATCAACCTCCCAGGTTAATACTCATTTGACAACTCATAATTCATCTTCCTTGCCTTAAGTTCTCCCCTTTTGTATAATTGTATTCGCAACAGGCTGGGATTGCCAACGTGGTCAAGGCGCCGCTCTGAAGAAGCGGTTATGCGGGTTCGATTCCTGCTCCCAGCAC
>CAZFNO010000077.1:0-2524 GCA_964520695.1 uncultured Gammaproteobacteria bacterium
AGCTGGACAGGCTAAAAGATGAGTTTGTTTCTCTGGCATCGCATGAGCTTAGGACTCCTATGACAATTATAAAGTCCTATCTTTGGATGTTCTTGTCCAAAATGCGGGGACAGATTCCTCTCAAAGAAACAATTTATTTGGAACGTGCTTATGAATCAACTGAGAGGCTGATAGGTCTAGTTAATGATATGCTTAATGTTTCGCGCATTGAATCAGGAAGGCTTAAACTTGAACAAAGAGCATTTAGTCTTGTGGATTTAGTACAAAAAATTTCAGCAGAATACAATCCGCGCGCCCTACAGCTTGGAATAAATCTTACATTTGATAGGAGAGTACAGGTCCCCATGGTTTATGCAGATCCTGAAAAATTGGAGCAGGTTATTATTAATCTTATCGGAAATTCGCTAAAGTTCACGCCTAAAGGCGGAGCAATTAATATTTCGATAACGCCGGGGAAAAGTTTTGCACAGGTGGATGTAAAAGATAATGGAATAGGGATGAGTAAAGAAGTCCAGGAAAGGCTTTTTCAGAAATTTTCAACTATGGGGGGAACGTATACAAAAAAACAGGAAGCGCAGGGAACAGGTTTGGGACTGTATTTATCAAAGTCTCTAATTGAGCTTCAGGGAGGAAAAATCCGGGGAAAATCGGACGGAGAAAATAAAGGTTCATCTTTTAGCTTTACAATTCCTTATGCAAATATAAAAGGCTCAAGACAAATTCCTCAAGAGGCAGATGAATCCGGTTTGTCTAAGTCATCCGTATCCGGGGCTTCAGGAGTTTTTAACGGATCAGATACACCATTCCCAGTGCCGCCAACGGCAGGCGCTGTTAAATAAGTTCTAATTTTACCCATCAAGACGTCCGGTGTTATCTGGCTTTTGATAATATAACCGTCTCCTA
The DNA here is from genome assembly GCA_964520695.1 of uncultured Gammaproteobacteria bacterium. Classification (GTDB taxonomy): domain Bacteria; phylum Patescibacteriota; class Microgenomatia; order Levybacterales; family UBA12049; genus 2-01-FULL-39-10-A. The sequence continues at coordinate 904 of CAZFNO010000077.1, forward strand.
AGGAAAGCGCCTGGCCCATTTCTTTGTCTTTATCTAAATTGGTCAAAAAAACAATTCTTTTATTTGGCGTTTTTGGAGGATCTGTGGTTTTTGATTTTCTTATTACCTCAATGCCATTGATGTTGGGAAGAATAACGTCCATTAAAATCAAATCCCATCCACCCTTTTTTACTTTCTCTAAAGCTTCGTTTCCTTCCGAGGCCGTTTCAACGAAAAACCCCTCATCGGAGAGAATTTCTTTGTAAATATCGCGGAGGTATTCTTCATCTTCGACTATTAACACCCGAGTTTGATTCATGCAAAAATCGTAACAAGAGAGCAATCAATTGTCAAACAAAGGTAAATTAAAAACCTGTACTTTACTTGACACATTTATTAATAGGTGCTACACCATAAGTATAACTGTTTTAAATGGAGGGGAAAAATCAAAGTTCACAAGAACAAGTTTTAGAACCTGAGAAAAAAACTGTTTTTAGTAAAAATAGGAAAAACTTTATTATTTTAGCGGTTTCCGGTGTAATAATTGTTTTGTTTTTGGCAGTTATAGTCTTTGTAGTTACTTCTCTTCAGAAAGAAAAAGAAACTGAAAGTTTACCTCAAACTTTACAAACATCCTCTGTTGCACCAAGGACAGAATACGAAAATCCATTTGAGGAAAATTCTCAATATGTAAATCCTTTCTTTTCATATAAAAATCCATTTGATAATTTGAAATGAAAAAATTATTACTTTTCTTAATATTAATATTTACTTCGTTTGCTTTTGGAATAATCTTTGCTTCTCCAAAAAACGTACTCGCGCAGGAAAGTTCTGAGGAAGCCGCCAAAAAATACAATATTACATTTCCAATTGCAGAGCTTGGAAATTGCGAGGATTATTCATCATGCAGAGCCTATTGTGAGGATCCCCTAAATTCACAGACATGTATAGATTTTGCAAAAAGTAAGGGATTTTATAAAGAAGAGAATACCGGGAAGGCTGATTTATTAGCAAAAGCAAAATCTCAGCTTGGTTGTAGCTCAGAAGCCACTTGCAGGGAGCTCTGCAGCAAAGAAGAAAATTTTGAGAAATGCAGCAATTTTGCGAGTCAGAACAATTTATCCGGAGGTCATACCAAAGATCCAACAAGCGCACAAATTCTTCAGAAGGCAAAGTCAATACTTGGCTGTAGCTCTGAGGCCTCGTGCCGGGAAATCTGCAGTAAAGAGGAAAACAGAGAAAAATGTTCACAATTTGCCCGACAAGTGGGACTGCGAGGAGGAGAGCATCAGAGCGGACCAGGCGGTTGCACATCTGAAGAAACATGCAAAGCTTTTTGTCAAGACCCCACCAATTATAAGGTTTGTTCGGGATATGCCTCTTCTCAGGGTGGAAATTTTTCTGGCCCGGGTGGTTGCAATTCAGAAGCAACATGCCGGCAGTACTGCGAAAAAAATCCACAGAGTTGTAGGTTTGTAGGAGGAGAAAAAAATTATAGTTCTGAAGAGATGTGCAGAAAAACCCCAAATTGTTCGTGGTCTAATAATAGTTGTCAGTGCGGTTTTTACGAAGGTGAAGGTGGCCAAAGAGCACAAGAATATGCAGATTTTTGCAGAAAAAATCCTGATAAATGCGGACCCGG
>CAZFNO010000078.1:0-2497 GCA_964520695.1 uncultured Gammaproteobacteria bacterium
TTATAAGATTCCCGGGGATATTTTTGAAAAGCTCTTCTATGTATAAGGCTGCCATAGAATTAGCAGCATCAGCAACAATTTTAAATGGTTTTATTTTTTGGTTTTTTGTTATTTTTAATGCATTTTTAATTTCATCAAATAAAACTGTATTGTTGGTTACAATTCTGCCATGGGGTTTTTTGAGCAATTCATTATTTTTCAAACTCTCATCTTTTATATCTTCCATTCCTGTATTTTTACCTATTTTTATAAGCCTATTGGCAGAGTTCATTACGATTTTTAATCCATTAAATTCTTTAGGATTATGTGAGGCGCTTAGTTGTATTCCCGCTTCATAATTATTTGAATAAACACCAAAGTAAAATGTTGGAGTAGAAACAAGACCAAAGTCAATTATATCTACACCACAGTCTGTCAGAGCTTCTTTGAGGGCTTTATATAAAGATGGACCGGATAATCTCATATCTCTTCCGATTGCAAAGCTAAATTTATCTTTTTTTAATTTTTTAGACAGAACTTTATATACGCTTTGAGTTATTATTTTTATATTATCCTCGTTAATTTGGGTGGGGTAGACTGCTCTTATGTCGTATGACTTAAAAATTGAGGGATCGATTGCCATAAAATAAATCTTATATTTCCAAAAGCAGCATGTCAATCTGCTGAGTTATGGTGAGGCTTGAACTTCCTGTTTTTTGGCTTTTGTCAATTTTGTAAAGTTTTTTGTATGTTTTTTTAAGTTTGTCCAAACCAAACAATGAAGCTTGACGAAAAAGTTTATTCCTTTGCCATGGCGCCAGTCTTTTTACATCTTCAATATTATTTTTTGATTTTTCAAAAAGAGCAATCATTAGCCTAAACTGTCTTATTATCATAAAAAATATAACTTGTGCCTCAGTTGTTTTTAAAACATCATGAAACATTGTAAGACTTTGTTTGTTTCCGGGTTTAATGCTGTCAAGAAAATAAAAAATACTGCCCGGAATTTTAAAATTTTTAACTGTGTGCTTGGGAAAAGACGAAAGCGTTCTTAAGGGTATCTCGGATCCTTCCCAAATAAATATTTCTTTATCCTTTTGATTTTTCTTAATAATATTAATTATGTTTTCAAAATTCTGCTTTGCCTTGGGGGAAAACAGGTTTTCTATAAAGATCTTTTTTACAGATCCAAAAAGCTTTGAATCCGAAAGCTCTCCTTCAAACTCCGGTAGATTTATATTCTCTGCATTAAACGTTATAGAATCACTGTCTTTTTGTTCGTATAAATAATTTCTTGATGAAAAAATATCATTCCCATGAATAATTGTATTCATAAAATTAAATAATTTTGTCCGACTTAAAGTATACTGCTACGTAGCAGTATACTTTGTAACGATCGTAATGTGTTCATAATTGGGAGAGCTTTTTATATTCTTTAAAGAGTACGTTTGCGTCGCGTCCAATGTGCCGGGATCTTCCGCGGTGGGAAAGAAGAGTTCCTGAAAAATTTTTCGGGATATGCAAAAGCTCATGAATTAAAACCTTTGACTTTTCGTCTTCAGATAGGTTATCGAAATATTTAGACAAAACCTCAATAACATATGCCGGTTCGACACCAAGAGCGTGCTGAAATATCTTTGGCATCATCCAGGTTCTTGCATAAGCCCTTGCTCTTCCACCTGTGGTTCTGTAACAGTAAATTCTTGGAGTTTTAATATATTTCAGCTCTAATGTTTTAACAATTTTAATCAGTTCTCTTTTTACATCTTTGGCTTCCTGCCATTCCAACTTTTTGCTACGCATAAAATTAATTTCCAATAATTACCAATTTCAAATATCCAATTCCCAGTACTTATTTATTTGATATTTGTCATTTGACATTTGAAATTACTCACCAGCAGGCGAGTTAGGTGTGCTTGTCAGCAACGTATGTAGCTCCATACGCCTCAGGTTTAGTCTTGGCTACATAACCGTTTCCGGTAACCATACCGACAACCTCTTTAATCATATCTCGGCTGTCTCCGTGTTCACCTACGTCAATATGAATTTCAAGATTGTAATTGGGGGAATGGCCGTTGAGTTTCTTTTTAAGCTGAGGAACAAAGCTTGCTGCAAAATCCAATGAAACTAATGTTTCAGCATAAATTTTTTCCCTAAGTGAATGAATGTCTTTAATATATCTTCTTATCCAAAAATATTTACCGCCGTATCCCCTTCTGTGAACGAGAATTGCCGTAACTAGATTTACATTTTTATTGGTCTTTGTTGATCCGTTTTTTTCGTGTGAGTCCGTTCCTATAACAAGTCCGTATTCGGCCTTAGGATTCTCTTCAAGGAAACGCTTGATTTCTTCAAGGACTTCCTCAGCTTTTATCCTGCCGTGGGTTATACTTTCAAAAGTGAGTATACTAAGATCAGAAGCATCAATTTTCATCTTCTTAAGAAGCAATTATATCACATCAATATCAATCGCCTAAAATAATTAATTTAATAAAGCTTTTGAGAGCTTTTTCGTTGT
>CAZFNO010000079.1:0-2360 GCA_964520695.1 uncultured Gammaproteobacteria bacterium
ATTTCAAACATTCATTTTTGCAAGAAGTCAATGATTCTAAATTGTTGAAACCCAAACTCAGAGAGGAACTATCGGTGATCATCAAACAAAATGCGTTGTTCTGGACAATCGAATCTGTGGATATTTCCTACATCAACAAACACGGCATTGGAAAAGCAAATTCAGCAGTCTTCCGTATGGTTTTAAACAAATTCGTTTCTCAGTTCAATGATTTAAATCATTTTGTTTTGATCGACGGCTTTCATAGAAAATATTTACCGGGCGGAATTAAGAAACAAAAAGGAATTTTAGGAGGGGACCGGAAAAGTTTGAGTATTGCCAGTGCTTCAATAATTGCAAAGGTCTATCGTGATAATTTAATGAAAAAAGCCGCGCGCGTGTATACGGATTACGGATTTGATCGGAATAAAGGGTACGGTACAAAAAAACACAGAGAATCTATTAAAAATTTTGGTATTTGCAAATTTCACAGATCCTCGTTTAATTTATTAGGCTGAATTTTATTCTAAAAATACAATATTATCGGAATTATCATTTCTCCTGGCAACGATATCGGAAATTGCTCCATAAAAAATTTCTTCTGGTCTTGACGTATAAAAAGCAACAGTCTCAATATGGGCCTCTGCTGCCTCCACCAATAAATGAATTGATCTTCTAGCATTGTTTGCTTCATCTGAAAAATCTCCGCTTTTGGGCCTGATTGAATAAACTACGTCTGCAACTGCCATTTTAGCTCGGATATTTGCTCTCATTCTATCTTTTCTATACATTTCCGAGTTCCAAAATTCAAGTTTTAAACCTTTTATAAAAGACTTTGCTCTTTTTAGATTGGGGATATTAGAAACATTAAACTCTTCGTCTTGACTTTTCGGAACAACCTCAAGACCTGTAACTTCGGGGATACCATCACTGCTGTCTCTTTTAGGCTCTAATTCAATCATATTTTTAAAATTTTGTTAGAATCTAAATAAAAACAGAAGCTTATAAATTCGCTTTCAGTCTACAACGTGAAAATTCAAATGTCAAATTATGTGAGCCGCACAGGAATCGAACCTGTAACCGTCTCCTTAAGAGGGAGATGCTCTGCCAGTTGAGCTAGCGGCCCGGAACAATTTCTGAAGAAATTTTCCGGGTAAACCCGGATCTCTTCAACCTGAAGAAATTTTCCGGGTAAACCCGGAGGTTTTTCCTTCAATAAATAATAATTTATATTTTCTTTTCCAACTCTTGATTTCTACTTCACGTTTTCTTGCGTCCGATTGTTTAACATATTTCTCAAAATAAACTATTCGTATTGGTCTTTTGGACCGCAGAGATTTTGCACCCAGCTTATTATCAGTGTTATGTTCATTTTCCCTACGCTTTAGGTCAGTTGTGATACCGCAATATAGCGTACCATCCCCACACTTAGCAACATAAACATACCACATCATAAAAAGCTTCTACGCAAAACTTCTTTAAATTACTCTGCGTTTACCAAGAATTTTTTCGTTAGAAAATTATTCTGCGCGTCTGGCAGGAGTCGAACCCGCAACACCCTGGTCCGAAGCCAGGTGCTCTATCCATTGAGCTACAGACGCATATGTAAATTTTACCAAATAATCGAGGCTTACTCAAGAAAATAAGATTGAAATTTTCGTGGAATTATGCGGATTCGAGCTTGGCGATTCTTTTCTCGTGGTTGTCAACTTTTTCCCAGAGTTCCCTTGTTTGACCCACGGCTAATGTATTTTCCTCTCTCATTGTTTCAAGCTCTTTCATAACACCATCCATTTTCGTTAAGATATCATCTCTATATCCTCTATTTTTTTCATCATATTGATCAAAAGCTTCTTTTAAATCTTTTCTTGTGACAGGAACAGATGTTTTTGGCATCATTCAATATTAAATAGTTTTAGATTAAAATGTCAACTGGAATTTATTAAATCAATTTGTTCATGAAAAGTTGCAAATTTCACAGCTCCTTGGTAGAATCATGAGTCATGGGGCAAAGGCCTCGTTTTTTATGGAAGCAGTTAGAAAATTTATACAAAGCGTTAAAAATTACCCAAATAAAAAACCCTACGTTGAGTTTTTTACCGCAATTCTTACAATTCCGGTACTCTTAACGGTAATTGCTGTAAATTACAACAATCTAAGGGCTGACAACAGCAAATCAGGAGAAAAACAAGCATCAACTATCGTTGTAACCCAGCCGCCGTCAAATTCAACTGGTTCTGTTCAAAAGGAAGAAGAAAAAGAAGCATGTATTAAAGGCTTGGGAGAAGTCTCAATAGCATCTCCGGAAGAGAACGATCAGGTTAGCGGAAATCCTGTTTTCGTTGATGTTTCTTATGATGATAGTCAGCATTGCCAAGCAG
>CAZFNO010000080.1:0-2355 GCA_964520695.1 uncultured Gammaproteobacteria bacterium
TGGAAATAGGTAAAGATGGAGTTACAAAAACAGATTTTAGAGAGTTTGGAACGTGTTCATCGGGCAAATGCCGCTATGACAACGTGGTCTCTGATATAAAAATTTTTCTTAAGGTAACAAAAAAGAATGGAAAAGAATATCAAGTTGAAAAAATCGTCAAGCTCTAGCTTTTAGATATTATTATTGTGTTCCTCGCTCTGTGATTCATTATATCAACCAGACGATCTCGACTCAGGCCATATGGTTCCCCGGTTGCTGCCAGTAAGTCTCTGAACGACCAAGGCTCAACACGTCCTTTAAAAGGATCAATAATATGAAAAAAAAGCTTTCCTTGGCTTATGGAAAAACCAGCCATTGTCCTAGCGTGGGTTGTTATTCCAGTACGGTCCACGAAGCTAGGAGATATTTTCCAATCCTGGGTAGCGACAGACCCGCTATCAAATTCCTGCAAAAGTTTTAATACGTCTTTAGGTTGACCATTGTCCGCATCGGGATCGCGTGGGATTTGAGAAACCTCAAACCTATCATACGGTTCTCCTGATTCAACTAATTCTTTTAGGCTTGCTGGCCACAACGTGATCCACCTTGCTCCATGAAGTTCTTCTATCCTATCTTGAATCCCTTTTTGAGTATAAGCCGGACTCGGACCATCAAGTACCCTAAACGCGTTTGCTGTTGCTACGATAGAGCAGGTATCCGGATCGTTTTGAATTTCGGGTTGTCTTAGAAGAGCTAACTCTCTTGTCTTGCGAATAAGTGGAGAAGAATGTTCTTGGGGAAAATGATCAGCAAGCCATCGTTCGGAATTGGCAAGCCCACCCTCTATATCTGCCCTTGTCTCCTCAGAAAGCGCAGTCCAAAAAGCTCCGCCAGTGCTTTTTAGTATTGTTTTAATGGGTGGCCGCAGCTCGCTTGATCGTACCTGTATGATTCTAACGGTGTGGATTGGCTGTATTGTTCTTATGGGTCTGATAGTTCTTATTGGTGGTCTACCAGCTTGATCTTCAGGCATAAATGGATTATAGAGAATTATTTTTCAATTCGCAAATTGAGCTAAATGGGGAAAATCCTATAAGCCTACTTTATTTAGTGTTTTGTGTCGGTTTGGCGCACTATTTTCCCCAATTACCTCTTGACAGTTTTCACGGAAGTGTTCAAAATGGTAGTATATAGTACAAAGTGGGAAAAAGTGGGGAATCCTCTCCCTTAGGGAGAGGAGAATTAGGAAGAGTCATTTTATGTTGATAGGCAGGCAGGACAGTAAAATTGATGAAAAAAATAGAATCATATTTCCAAAGAAATTTCGAAAAGAGCTTGGGGACAGCTTGATTGTTACCCAAGGCTTTGAAGGCTCTTTGATAGTTATAAGTAAGGCGCAGTTTGAGATTTTACTTGAGGGAACAAAAGGTCGTCCAATAATTGACAAACAAGCGCGGGAGATCGAACGTTTTTTGCTTGGTTCTGCGGAAGAAGTAATACTTGATGAAAAAGGACGATTTATAATACCCCAGCATTTGAGGCAGTACGCACATCTTAGTTCGGAAGTGACGTGTTTGGGAATTGTTCGATATGTTCAAATCTGGGATAAAAACAGATGGGAAACCCACAATCAAGAATTAGTAAAGAAAATAGAACCAATAACAGAAAAACTGTCCGATGAACAAAAATGAGCAGTTATCATGTAAGTGTACTTTTACAAGAAGCAACTTCGGGACTTAATGTTCGCAAAGGCGCTAAATATATTGACGCGACTTTGGGAGGCGGAGGACACGCAAAAGCAATAATCGAAAAAGGTGGTTTGGTTTTAGGAATTGATGCAGACCAAGACGCAATAGAATTTGTTCAGAAGAATTATGAAGCAAGAATTAAGAATCAAGAATTACGATTGGCCCGCGGCAACTTTAGGGACATTGACAAAATAGCAAAAGAAAATGGGTTTGAGAAAGTTGCGGGAATACTGTTTGACCTTGGAGTTTCCTCACACCAATTAGAAACAGGAAGAAGAGGTTTTTCCTACCTTAAGTCTGGGCCGCTAGACATGAGAATGGACGAGCGACTTGGAGTTAAGGCAAAGGATCTGATAAACGCACTGGGAAAAGACGAGCTAAACGCACTGTTTAAGACATTAGGAGAAGAACACAAAGCCAGAACAATTGCGCAGGCGATCATTAACAAAAGACGAATAAACCCGTTGATAACAACTGATGATTTGATAGAGATTTTGACAAAAATATACGGGTTTAGGAATATCACTGATTTTTCTAAAGCAACGAGTAGTAAGAAAGTTTTTCAAGCCCTGCGGATTGCAGTTAATGATGAGATTAATGCTTTACGGGAAGCGCTACCTAAAGCAGG
>CAZFNO010000081.1:0-2257 GCA_964520695.1 uncultured Gammaproteobacteria bacterium
GTCAAAAATTACATCTCTGATATAAATAAATTCCTTAAGTGGTACAGCGGCAGATTTAACAGATCTTTTAATGCCCCGGATGTTTCTTACAAATTAATTCTTGCATTTAAACAGGATGGGCTTACAAATTACTCCGCAAGCTCGGTTGAAAGAAATCTGTCTTCTCTTAGAAAATTCTTTAAATTTTTAAAACTTGAAGGCGTAATTTCCCACTCCCCATTCGAAGAAGAGACTTTGTCCGCCGAAGCGCAAGCGTTGAAGGATCCATGGAAGCTGAAAGATTTTAAAAATAATCTCTATGTCTTAAATGCATCACATCTTACTATAAAAAACTATATCATAGATATTAAGCAGTTCAAGAATTGGGTAGATACTGCTCTTTCAAGTGACAAATCATGGGATACTTCTGAATTTGAAATACTTCATAAAATTGATTCAAATGTAATTGAAGAATATAAAAAAAGACTCCTCAGCGAACTTAGACTTTCTCCTGCCTCAGTAAACAGAAAGCTGTCATCAATTAGAAAATACTTTAACTGGGCAAATGAGGCCGGATTTATCAAATCTGATATTAAAGTGCCAAATGAATCGAGGCTAAATTACGATACCCGGATAAAAAATATTTTGATTGAAAAAAATGCGAATTATGATAATATTGAGGCTGGTGCAAAGCTGAAAAAACAATCGGGCTTTCCTCCTCTGAGGCTGATAAATAAAACTCTTTACGGTCTAAACTCAGCATTTGATATTCTTTTTGTTATTCCAATCGTTAGGGCGTTGTCTAAAATTGAATATCCTATTTGGAAAGCAAAAGGCAAACCAGTGTTTAAAAAAGCTCAAAGCTTAAAGCTAAAAGCTAAAGAACTAAATATACTTAATACAAGATACAAAATACTTAATACTAAACAGATATCTAATATACCAAAATCATTTTATGCTCCTCATAAGATTTCAACGGCTAATTTCAGTTTATACCAAAAAACCCTGCATCACCTAAAACATACACGACCAAACTGGTACAAAAAGTATCATTCATATTCATTTGTCTCATATCTTCATTTTGCAATACTTTTGCTTTTCGTATCTTCCCTCTCTTACATTATCTTTAATCAGCTAAGCACTAAAGATCAGCCCAGTGTTTTGGCCGCGCTTCCCAGTGCTCCTCCAAGAGTTTTATCCTTTCAGGGAAGACTCACGGATACCAATGATAATCCCATAACTGAGGGAACAACCCTAAGAATGGGCATATATAGCAGCGACAGCGCATCCGGATCTGCTTTGCTTTGGCAGGAAATAGTTAGCCCCACACCTGATAAAGACGGGATATTCAGCGTCCTTCTGGGTAACAATACCCCTATTCCCCAGAGCCTATTTGCCCAGAATTCGGCTTTATGGCTTGGTGTTACGGTAAAACAGACTCCTGAGCTCAAACCCCGCCAGCAGATTGCAACTGTAGCCTATGCCACAAATGCCGAGACACTGCAGGGTCTGCCGCCTATCACGGCAACTTCAGCTACGGCAAACGTGGTTTTGGCGCTTAATTCTTCGGGAAATCTGACAATTGGGGGCTCTGCCTCCCCTACTTTTCAGGCAACAGGCGGGGGTTTTACTCTTTCCGGACAAACTCTTAATTTAATAACAAACTCCGGTTCAAATGGAAATGTAATCTTAAATCCTGACGGCACAGGAGTAGTTGACATTCAAAAAGTGATAAAAAATACATCAAACAATAACTCAATTATACCCGGTGCTGTGCAGGTTGACGATATATTTACTATAAATGCCGCCTCCGCAGATCTGCCCGCAATCTTTAATATAAATCAAACCTCAACCGGAAATTTAATTGTCGCCTCATCAGGAGGAACCACAAAATTCAGAGTTGACAATGGAGGAAGTATAATTGCATCAGGAACAATAAATGGACTCAGAGTTTCATCAGGGACAATAACAACAGGAGTATGGAACGCAACACTGATCAGTCCAACCTATGGCGGAACAGGCATTAACACTTCAGCATCAACCGGCGTTCCCTATATAACATCGGGCACCTGGTCGGTTGATGCAAATGCGCTGGCCGCAAATCACGGCGGAACAGGACAAACCGCGTATTCCACGGGCGATATTCTTTATGCAAGTGATTCAACTACCCTGTCAAAGCTTGGTGTGGGAACTGCCGGTCAGTGTTTAGTCGGCGGAACAACACCAGCGTATGCCTCTTGTCCCGCAGGAACAACTGATACTTTCTGGAATCAATCAG
>CAZFNO010000082.1:0-2233 GCA_964520695.1 uncultured Gammaproteobacteria bacterium
GGAGATTATCAAAAAGCATTGGAATGGCTTAAGGGGCGAGGTGCAGAAATTGCTGAAAAAAAGCAGGATAGGCAAACGCATCAGGGAATTGTTGAGTCATATGTTCATTCGGGAAAAGTCGGAGTCTTGGTGACTCTTGCTTGTGAGACAGATTTTGTTGCAAGAACCGATGAATTCAAAGACCTAGCTCACGAAATAGCTCTTCAGATATCTGCAATGAATCCAAAAAATGTTAATGCACTTTTAAAACAAGAGTACATTAGGGATGGATCAATAACAATTGAGGATTTGGTAAAACAGACTATTGGAAAGCTTGGGGAAAATATTGTCGTTCGTGAGTTTAGTAGAATAGAATTATAGTTTGTTAATTGTCATTCTGAGGCTTTGCCGAAGAATCTTAGATCCTTCACATCCGTTCAGGATGACATTTAAAAAGCATTATGGATCCAAGTTTTATTGCAAACGTAAGAGAACAGATGAGGAAAGCCGTAGAAATTCTTCGGGCCGACATTGCTACAATCAGAACCGGAAAAGCTGCGCCTTCTCTTGTTGAAAATATAACGGTTAGTGTTTATAACGGCGCATCGAGGCTTAAGGTAATGGAAGTAGCAACAGTTAATGCGCTGGATCCGCATACTTTAGTTTTGACTCCTTTTGACCAATCTATAATTGAGGAAATAAGAAAAGGAATTATGGAGTCTGGCGCAGGGCTTAATCCTGCGTCAGATGGACAAGTAATCAGAATTTCAATCCCACCACTATCTGAGGAGAGAAGACAAGAACTGATTCACTTAATGCACCAGAAGCTCGAAAATGGTCATATTATGGTAAGGCAAATCCGACATGAGGCAATGAATGATATAAAAAATGCCCACCTTCCAGAAGATGGGAAAGAGAGGGCTGAAAAAGAAATTCAGCGAGCAACTGATGAATATGTCTCAGAAATTGACGCTTTAGGAAAGAAAAAAGAAGAAGAACTACTCCAAATTTAGGAAATTTCTGATATACTTTTAGATCAAACGCATATGGCAATCCTGACTTTTATTATTATCTTATCAATTTTGGTTCTGATTCATGAGCTTGGCCACTTCCTTGTTGCAAAAAGATTCGGGATAAAAGTTGAAGAATTTGGATTCGGTTTTCCACCCCGTGTAATTGGCAAAAAAATCGGTGAAACCCTCTATTCCATAAATGCTCTTCCAATCGGAGGATTTGTAAAATTATTCGGCGAGGATGAGGCAGGAGGGGGTCGCGTTCGGCCATCGGCTAGTGGCCAGAAGCAAGGAGCTGATTTTAATCGGGCTTTTTTTGCAAAACCAATCTATAAAAGAGCGCTTGTTGTAGTAGCAGGAGTTGTCATGAATTTTGCGCTCGCTGTTGTGATTGTTACATACCTATTTACTTTTGAAGGAATACCAAGTCCGGGCCGTGACATAGAAATAACAGAGGTAGTTGAGAATTCTCCGGCGCAATCATCAGGACTTAAAAAAGGAGATATAATTAGAAAAATCAACGGGACAAAAATAGAAAGTTCTGAATCATTGATTTCTCAAACACGGGAAAATCTGGGCGAAGAAACCACAATACTGATAGAACGGGATGGTAAATTAACGGCAATTAATGTTATTCCGAGGAAAGAATACCCTGCGGATCAGGGGCCAATGGGAATTGCGGTTTCTCAGGATATTGATGTAGTAAAGCACCCGTTTCCAATGAGCATATTTTACGGATTTAAACAGGCGGTGTCTGATGCGGTGTTAATAATTTTCGCATTTAAAGACATGCTTGTGTCATTAATTACCCAGCTTAGCGTTCCGCAGGGAGTAGCGGGGCCTATTGGAATTGCACAATTAACAGGAGAGTTTGTGAAGGTAGGCCCAAACGCGGTTTTGGCACTTATTTACATGTTGAGTTTGAGTTTGGCAGTTTTAAATATTTTACCAATTCCGGCACTGGATGGTGGAAGGTTGTTTTTTATCCTAATCGAAGCAGTCACAAGAAGAAAAGTTCATCCAAAATTTGAAGCATATGCGCACATGATTGGAATCGTACTTCTCCTGACATTTCTGGCATTTATTTCTTTCAAGGATATTTTGCGGGTTATCTCAGGGGAATCAATCCTTCCTCAATAGTTGGTTTGTAAATTTATGAAAGTTAAAAAATCAGAAGAAGAGTGGAGGAAGATTTTAAATCCTACCCAGTATAAAATTTTGCGGGAAAAGGGGACTGAGCC
>CAZFNO010000083.1:0-1998 GCA_964520695.1 uncultured Gammaproteobacteria bacterium
GAAGCAATAGCAATCGATTAACGTTTTGGCCGTTGCATTGACCCAAACGATTTTTTATACTCTTAACAAATGAAATACTTAAGAATAACGGACCCTCAAATTTATAATCTGATAAAAAAAGAAGAAGACCGTCAAAAAAATGTTTTGGAGATGATTCCTTCGGAAAATTATGCATCCCAGGCAGTTCTGGAAGCACTTGGCACATCCCTTAACAACAAATATTCGGAGGGCTATCCTAAAAAAAGATATTATCAGGGGAACCGCTATATAGACTCTGTGGAAATTTTAGCGCAGGAGCGAGCCAAGAAATTATTCGGCGTCCCGTTTGCAAACGTACAGCCTTACTCGGGATCTCCTGCAAATACAGCAGTTTATTTTGCTCTTCTTGAGCCAGGACGTGACAAAATTATGGGCCTTTCTCTATCCTTTGGCGGACACTTAACTCACGGATCACCTGTTTCAATTTCCGGAAAATATTTCAAAACCGTTGGGTACAGTCTTGGCAGTGACGGGTGGCTTGACTATGATGCGATAAGAAAGCAGGCGGAGGCAGAAAAACCCAAAATAATAGTATGCGGTGCAACAGCCTATCCAAGAATCATAGATTTTAAGAAATTTGGAGAAATTGCAAAAAAAACCGGAGCGTATCTTTTGGCAGATATCTCACACATTGCCGGTTTAATAGTCGGCGGAGTCCACCCAAGCCCTGTTCCTTATGCTGATATTATTATGACAACAACACATAAAACCTTAAGGGGCCCCAGGGGCGCAATTATTATGGTGACGAGGTTAGGACTAAAAAAAGATCCAAAATTGGGAGAAAAAATTGATAAGGCGGTTTTTCCGGGCTTGCAGGGAGGACCTCATGATAACCAAACAGCGGCAATTGCCGTGGCACTCAAAGAAGCAAGCGGTTCATCGTTTAAAAGATACTCAAAACAGATTGTTGAAAATTCCCGTACTTTGGCGCTTGAGTTAAAGAAATACAACTTTGATCTTATAAGCGGAGGATCGGATAACCATCTAATTCTTATTGATTTAACAAATAAGAAAGTGAATGGCGCGCAAGCTGCTTACGGCTTGGAGATTGCAGGAATTGTAGTTAATAAAAATGCAGTGCCCGCTGACCCTATGCCGCCTTTTTATCCGTCAGGAATAAGGCTTGGAACCCCAGCCATTACAACCAGAGGTATGGGAGAAAAAGAAATGAAACTTATTGCAGAGTTTATAAAAAGAACAATTGATGAGGTTTCGGGACAAGTTCTTCCGAAAAATAAATTACAAAGAAAGAAATTTTGGTTAGAATTTAGGGAAAAAACAGTCAAAAATAAAAAGCTCCAAAAAACAGCCCGTGAGGTAGAAAATCTTTGCAGGAAATTCCCAATCTATTGAAATTCGTTGCGCTTCATAGTATAATCTTTCGATCACACACATCCAGACAATTGTCTCTGAGATTAAATCCTCGTTTGGATGGCGGAACAAGAGGCAAAAATATATGAGAACTATTTCACTTGAAGAACTTCTTGAAGCAGGGTGTCATTTCGGCCATCAGGTAATAAGGTCTAATCCCAAAGCCCGCGATTTTATTTTTGAGGCAAGAGACGGAATCCACATTATAGATCTTGTCAAGACCAAACAGGGGCTTGAGGAGGCAGGAGCATTTCTTAAAAAGCTTGGCCAGAATCCCGGAAGCGTTCTTTTGATCGTGGGGACAAAAAGGCAAGGCAGCGAAGTTGTAAGAAAAGAGATAGAAAGAGCAAATAAGCAGATAAAAGAGGATCCGGGACTCTTTTACGTTACCAACAGATGGATTGGAGGACTTCTAACCAATTTTTCCGAAGTCTCAAAAAACTTTAAAAAACTGGAAGACCTTTCCCATAAACTGGAAAATCCGCAAGAACAGCAGGGATTTACAAAGAAAGAAATTGGAGGCTGGCAGAAAGAAAAAGAAAAACTCGAGGGCCTTTACGGCGGAGTATACACCCTTAAGAAAAAGCC
>CAZFNO010000084.1:0-1903 GCA_964520695.1 uncultured Gammaproteobacteria bacterium
CACCACGATAAACTTAGTTTAAACATTTTATTTTTATTTCTGATATAATACGTTTATAACCTATCAATTTTCTTTAGTGTGTATTTCCTAAACGGATACGCTCATGAAAAGTTTGATAGACAGTTTTAAGGTGGTGAGAAATTCATGAGTTTCAAATTATTCGTAGGAGGAATCTCTTGGGATACAACAGATGATAGCCTCAGAAATGCATTTGCGCAGTTTGGAAACGTTGATTCGGCAACAATTATTAAAGACAAATACAGCGGAAGATCGCGAGGATTTGGGTTTGTTGAAATGTCAACAGAAGAAGAAGGAAAGAAAGCAATCGAAGGATTAAACGGAAAAGATTTGGACGGAAGATCAATTGTTGTAAACGAAGCAAGGCCCCGGGAAGACAGAGATGACCGAGGCGGTTCAAGACCTTATCAAAAAGATTTTAACAGGGGAAACGATCAGGACAGTAATCAATAAATTAAAGCCAAAAGAGCCATACTTTATTAAAAAATTTTAAGCTTTGCAAAAAGCCTATGATTCTGCTTTTATATAAGTATGGCTTTTAAGCAGTTTGAAATTAAAACTCTTCCTAAACCCCCAAAATTCAGAAAACTAATAGGCCCTTCTTTTATACTCCTTGGACTAGGACTTGGGTCAGGTGAGCTGATCTTGTGGCCGTATCTTTCGTCCAATTACGGTATGGGAATCATCTGGGGCGCAATTCTTGGCATTACATTTCAATTCTTCATGAATATGGAAATAGAGAGATATGCGCTGGTGCGGGGCGAGAGTGTTTTTGTCGGATTTGCAAGAAAAGCAAGGGCTATTCCTTTTTGGTTTCTGATAAGCTCTTTTTTCCCCTGGATCTGGCCCGGAATTGCGGCGGCGTCTGCTGTACTTTTCTCTTCCGTTCTTGGATTTTCAGACCACAAAATAGCGGGGGTTGTACTTCTTATTTTAATGGGAGCAATATTATCTCTTGGACCCATTCTTTACAGAACAGTTGAGGGATTTGAAAAAATTTTAATAGCAGTAGGTGTTCCTGTTATTTTTGCTTTTTCAGTTGTTCTGGCTCGGGAAAATGTTTGGACAGACGCAGTAAAAGGAATTGTGGGTTTGGGTGAAGGTTATCTTCTGTTTCCCGAAGGAATAGCTATTGCCACATTTCTTGCGGCACTTGCCTATTCAGGCGCTGGGGGAAATCTTAATCTTGCCCAGTCATTTTATATTAAAGAAAAAGGCTATGGAATGGGGAAATATGCCGGAAGAATTACAAGTTTACTAACAGGAAAGGCCGAAAACATATCGCTTACCGGGAGCCGTTTTAATATTACTTCAGAATCTCTATTTGATTTCAAACACTGGTGGAGGCTTATTAATCTTGAGCATT
The DNA here is from genome assembly GCA_964520695.1 of uncultured Gammaproteobacteria bacterium. Lineage (GTDB taxonomy): Bacteria > Patescibacteriota > Microgenomatia > Levybacterales > UBA12049 > 2-01-FULL-39-10-A. The sequence goes on from CAZFNO010000084.1 coordinate 1,385, forward strand.
TTCTGGTGTTTTGGCTCACGGGATCGGTGACTATTATCATGCTGGCAGCACTTTCCTATTCCACCACTTTCGGACTTTCCGGAACACAGCAGGGAATCAATTTTGTGGTTTTTGAAGGGGCCGTAATAGGTGAAAGGCTGTTTCCCGCAGCCGGCATTTTCTTTATGCTGATCGGAGGCCTTCTATTATTCGGTACCCAGATGACTGTTTATGATGCGACTTCCCGAATTCTTTCGGAAAATTCAATTCTTGCTTTCCATTCAAAAATTTCCTCACAAAAACTGAGACATTTTTACTATTTATTCTTATGGCTTCAGATTATTTCAGGAATTGTAATATTTTTGCTTGGGTTTACAGAGCCCCTTCAGCTTTTGGTAATAGCGGCAGTTTTAAATGCCTTTGCCATGTTTGTTCACATTGGTTTGACGCTGTTTTTAAACATGACAAGCCTTGAAAAAGAACTCAAGCCAAGCTATTTTCGAATTATCGCTATGGTAACTGCTTTTATATTCTTTGGAG
>CAZFNO010000085.1:0-1830 GCA_964520695.1 uncultured Gammaproteobacteria bacterium
TTTGCGCAAACTGCGGAGGACACTTAGGACATGTTTTTAACGACGGACCGGCCGACAAGACAGGGCTTAGATACTGCATCAATTCCTGCGCACTAGAATTTGAACCCCCCGAAAAGAAATAACTCATCCTCAAGAAGAATTTGATATACTAGGCCCATCCGAAGACGCCTCCGGCTTTTGCGGACAAAGAATGGATAGAGGAAGTTTAATTGGTTTAAATAAATATAAAAATAAAAACGGCATAATTGTAATTGAGTCGGCAACTTATCAAAAGGCAAATGAGACTATCTTAGAAATTCTTCAAAAATACTCTGATTTAAAAACAGCCTTGTTTTTATCCGGAGGCAAAACACCCACACATCTTTTTAAAGCGATCGCGGTGAAAAAATGTGTTAGAGCGGGGGCGGTGGGGCTTATTGATGAAAGGTTTGGGGAGAAAGATCACAGACACAGTAATGAGCTTATGATAAAAAATACGGGCCTGATAGATTATTTTGAGGATCAAAATACCCGCTATTATCCAATTTTACAAAAAGATTTAAGTTTGGAAAATACTGCTTTGCAGTATGATGAGGCGCTCAGATTTATCTTTGAGTATTTCCCAAAAAGTGTAGGAGTTTTGGGAATAGGCGTTGACGGTCACACAGCCGGCATACCTGCCGGAGCTAAAAACGCAAAGCTAAAAACTTCCACCTTCGCTAAAGCTTCGGCGGACAAGCAAAGTCCGGGTTCGGAAATCGTAAGAAAAATGATGGAGGATCAGTCAGGGCTCGTGGATTTTTATGAACTTGAAGGATATGGGGAGAGGATTACCATGAATTTTCATGCACTTTCTTTGCTTGATCTAATCTTAATTCTGGTTTTGGGGCAGGAAAAAAGGGAAGCTTTGAAATTAATGTTCTCAGACGGGCCAATTGAGGAAGTACCGGCAAGATTTTATCTCCGGCCCGAAATCGCCAAAAAGGTAGTCCTGATCACAGATCAGATTATTTAGGTTATTCGTAGAAATCAGTTTGGACTTGCGGACGGGGATCCTCTTGCTCAGCCCGAGCAGCTTTAATCGGATCGAGAAAACTCGCAAGTCTTTGTTCAGCTTTACCTAAAGCAGCATCGATTTTTTCTGGAGAAGATAAACTACTATTAGTTCCGCAATTCTCATCATTGTTAAGGTGATTCCAGTAAGTAAATAAACCATGATAATTTAACCAATAGGTTTCATTTACGCTGGGTAGCTGTGTTTTTTCCTCATTTTTCCCATCTTCTTGACCCTGATGTGGATTTGTATATACATCCATAACAAGATCTGGGGCCCATTTTTCTCTGGTGGGTGAATTAAAGCCCACCACACCCATTTTTGCTATTAAGGTGAAGTCAGGATGATTAACTAATGTTAACTTCACCAAGGAGTCCTTGATACCTGCAGATTCCATAGGTTGTAGAATGGTTTGTCTGAAGTTATCAAGCATTTCAGAAAGTCTTCTTTTTATTTTCTCTTCCTTCGATAATGCTTCTTTTGGTGTTGTTCCGCCGTCGGGTAATTGATCTGCTGTCATAAGGTAGTAATATACTCTTTGAAAATTGCGCTGTCAATGCATATAATGGATTTTATGGATAGTAGTCCGGAAGTTTTTTCCGATATTAAAAATCCTTTTGTTCTGACGATTTTTGGCGCAACAGGAGACCTCACTCACACAAAATTAATTCCAGGACTTCTATCGCTTTATAACAAAAAAATGTTTCCTGAAAATTTCTACATAATCGGCTTCTCAAGACGAGAGTATTCAGATGATGATTTCAGAAATTCTTTTGAGGAGCATTCAGGAAAAGACG
>CAZFNO010000086.1:0-1783 GCA_964520695.1 uncultured Gammaproteobacteria bacterium
TGTTCGGGCTGGACTGTAACAGAGGGCGAAGTTCCAAAAGAATGCCAGAATTGCAGCTCCAAAAGTTTGACTCAGGATACTGACACTTTTGATACTTGGTTTTCTTCGGGACAATGGCCATTCGCTACTCTGATGAGTAGCTCAAAATCAAAAATCAAAAATCAAAAATCAAAAATTGACGAGGAAAGTTCGGATTTCGAAACTTTTTATCCAACCTCAGTTATAGAGACAGGATATGACATATTAAAATCTTGGATATCGCGTATGATAATGCTTGGAATCTACATCACAGGAGAAATTCCGTTTGAAAGAGTTTTGTTCCATGGTCTGGTTAAAGATCCATATGGTAAGAAAATGAGCAAAAGTAAAGGTAATGTTATTAATCCTTTGGAATTGATTGATCAGTACGGCGCAGATGCTGTCCGATTTGCGCTAATATATGGAAATGCTACAGGTAATGACCAGGCGCTTTCCTACGGAAAACTTCAGGCAGCAAGAAATTTTACAAATAAACTTTGGAATATTGGGCGGTTCATAGAAATGAATAGGATAACGTCAAAGAGTAAAGGGTTTGGCAGCCAGTATGGTAAAAAGTTTTCGTTAAACGAAGACGAGAACGATACGGGCAGCGACAACTATGACTTAAAACGATTAACAGAAATTGCGAGAATTGAAACAGATAGGAAAATGATTGATCAGGTTGAAAATCTTATTAAACAAACTACTGAGCAAATTGAAAAGTACAATTTTAATTATGCTGCGCAAGACTTATATGAATTTATCTGGCACGTATTTGCAGATAAATACATTGAGGATGTTAAAAATCGCATAGACAAAAACTCATTCATAATTCTTAATTCATGCTTCTTGATTCAGCTCAAACTTCTTCATCCGTTTATGCCATTTATTACCGAAGAGATATTCGGGAAATTCTCGGGAAATATGCTGATAACCGAAAAGTGGCCCGGTAAACATAGTAAATAGCAAAAAGTAAATAGCAAATATACATAGTAAATTTTAAATATTTTATTTTTTATATGAATTTTTAATATTTTATATTTGATATTTAATATCGCGGGTGGGCCCTGAGCTAAGTATGAAGAAGAAGTTTTATAAAAAAGCCAAACCGAAAGAAAGTAAAAAATTCCCGAGGAATTACCGAAATATTCCCGAGAAATTACTTAGCCATTCTTTTTTTATCAGCGCAATTTTTTTAATTTTGATTACACTTTTCTTCTTAAGCCTAGACTTTTATTCAAATTACAAAGAAAATAGGAGATTAAAGGAAGAAAAAACGAGAGTATTAAATGAGATTTCTTTTTGGAAAGAGCAGCTAAAAATCTATCCAAACTATAGGGATGGATATTTTAAGCTATCTTTACTTGAATTTCAGCTTAATAATTTTAATGAGGTAAATAGAAATTTAGAAAAAGCTCTAATATTGGATCCGAATTTTGAAAAGGGAAGAGAGCTGCAACAAATATTAAATAGTAAATAGAAAATAGTAAAAAGAATTTTAAATTTAAAATTCGAAGTTACTCTTCAGGTTTCCCTTCGGTTTGTGGTTGTTGTCCTTCAGCTTTAGGTTGTTCTTCAGGTTTTTGTTCGCCAGCCTCAGTGGTTGCGCCTTCAGCCGGAGCTTCGCCCTCCACTGGGACAGCGCCTTCTGCGCCAGCTTCACCAGCAGATTCTGCGGCCGCAGCCTGCGCAGCAGCAGCTTCTTCTGCGGCTTGCTCCTGCGCTTCTTTACTTACTAATTCGCCGATTTTAACTACAACTAAAG
>CAZFNO010000087.1:0-1733 GCA_964520695.1 uncultured Gammaproteobacteria bacterium
AGCAACTCTTATTGAAAGACTCCAAAAATTAGAAACCAATGAAGATTTCCTAAATAGCCTTGGAAAAGGGTAGTTCGGAGAACTCAGAAAACTCAGTGTTTCAGAAATTCAGTATTCCAGATACATCAGAAAATCTGATACTATAAGATCATGATAAGAGACGTAACGGATTTAGAAGTTTATAGGCAGTCACTTAGGCTTCTTAAAAAACTTTATGAATTTCTCAAAAAAGTTCCAAAAACAGAATATGACACCATAGTTCAGTGTAAGAAATGCGGAAAATCAATTCCATCCAACATTGCAGAGGGTTGGGCAAAAAGATCTTATGAGGCTGAACTTAAAAGATTCCTAAAAATTGCGCTTGGATCAAGCGATGAACTGATAAGCCATCTTAGAACGATTGCTATTGCGGTTCCCAGATTACATGATGAGGCAAAAGAGCTTGCAGGAGAGTACAAGGTTTTATCAAAACGCATAAATAGCCTGCATACTAATTGGAGATCCGGTAAACTCTGAATCTCTGATTAACTGAGTCTCTGGTTCACTGAGTAATCATCCGAGTTCTCCGAATTTGGTTTGCAATTTCTAGTTAAATTTGTTACTATTTTTCCTTGATCTAACATGTTTAAAAAGCACCATTTTCTGGCTAAAAATCCCATTGACCGTTTTATAATTCAATTCTCCCAGTTCAGCCGTTTTTTCTCTTCATATATCAAAGATATTTTATTTGTAACTTCAGCGCATTTTGAGAAGAATAAGAATTTACTGGTTAGAGTTTTTATGATGAAGAGGGGACGATATGCTCGTCCTTTTCTTCATATTATGACTATGGGAGCAATAGGTATTGGAATTATAATTTCACCCCTTATTGCAGGGACCTATCCTGTTTTCTCACAAAATCCCGAGGAAGTGACCCAAAGCTCTGAGGAGACAGCCAAACAGTCAATTATAGTTGGAGAAAACGTATTTTCAACCGATATTTCACAAAAACCAAGAGATGAAATTATTGCATACACAGTGCAAAAGGGCGATACCATATCAACAATCGGGAAAAAATTCGGAGTATCCGAAGACACCATCAGGTGGCAGAATAACATAACTGGAGACTTCCTCTCGGTTGGGGACGCGCTTGAAATAATCCCGGTGACAGGAGTTGCGCATAGGGTTGTAGCCGGAGAAACAGTCTATACAATAGCCAAGAAATACGATACCAATCCTCAGAAAATTGTAGATTTCACCTTTAACGAATTTGCCAATCCTGAAACATTCTCCCTCGTGACAGGGCAGATTTTAATAGTTCCCGACGGAGTTCCTCCTGCGCAGCAGCCTACATATGTCAGGCCGCGGCCGATATTTATAGCACAAGACCCAACAAGTGTAACCTCAGGAGGTTTTGCATGGCCGCTGAGGGGCGGATTCTCCCAATATTACTCGTGGTATCATCCGGGAATTGATATTACAGCTGACGTTGGCACAGGAATAGTGGCAGCAAGGTCAGGAACAGTATCAAACATAATACTGGGCGTTTGGGATGGAGGATATGGTAACAACGTATACATTGACTCGGGAGATGGCATCGTGACACATTATGCACATATGGGAGGCGTACATGTTTCTGTGGGACAAAGAGTCAGTGCCGGTAGTACGATTATAGGAACTGTAGGGATGACAGGCCGAACTACAGGGCCTCATCTTCACTTTGAGGTAATTCAAAACGGAGCACGAGTCAACCC
>CAZFNO010000088.1:0-1717 GCA_964520695.1 uncultured Gammaproteobacteria bacterium
CTCCACAGTTTACTTATAGTGGAATAATAAGCTTCAAAAGTCAATCGGATAAAAGAATACTTTGAGGATCAAAACGATAATTCTGAAAAAGTGGGCAGTGATGGAGTCGGACCATCCACCTCTTCTTTTCTCGCCTTGCCAGAGCCGGTGGGCGGTAATGGGATCGAACCATTGACCTCGTCTTTATCAGAGACGCGCTCTACCACTGAGCCAACCGCCCAAAGTTAATTCTACCAGCTTTGCCCCACTGCAGCTTTAGCGAAAGTGGGTGAACTAACGACCCATGTCAATTCTTAAGTTACAATGTACAATTTTACAATAAATGAGGGGGTGTTACAATGAAGCATTGAAAATTAAACTAGGCGCTTCCCTCGTTCAATTAATAACGGGTTTCATTTACGAGGGTCCGTTTTTAGTTGCGCAGATCAATAACGAACTACCCAAACTTCTCAAAAAAGACGGCTTCAAGAATATTTCCGAGGCCATTGGAAGCGAAATAAATTAAATTGCAAACAGCGGATTATGCTTGTTGAGTAGCAGCTTCAAGTTTTGAAATCCTTTTTTCGTGATCACGATACTGTTTTACACCAAGCGAATTTTCTTGCTCAAGAGCCTCAACTTTTCCCACAAAACCATCTAATTTACTATCAAGACTATCAAGCTTTTTGCTCATATCTTTCTGACTCTCTTCAATATTCTCTACCCGTTCCTCGATTTTGAGCATCTCCTGACGAATTAATTTGTCTCCCATTCTTATCTCAGCACGTACCGATTTATCTGTTCTTCTGATTTCTACTCTTAGAGAATCATCAACTTTCCTGATCTCGTTCCTTAAAGAAGCTTCCAGTTTTTTAATTGCTGAGAGAATTACTGTTTGGTCATTAGGGGTTTTATTTGGCATAGGAGAGATAGTATAGCACCCGCCAATTCTTTCCTGTCAATATATCAAACAGAGATTAGTTTGGTCTAAGGTTTTCGATGCCAGTATGGTTGTAGCTTAAGTCTTGGTCAAACGTAAAACTATGACGTATTTCGATACGGGCAGCAAAACCCAAACCTTATTACTTTGACTGTTTCTTTTTATTTTTCTTCTGCGGGTCAAAGATGCTTCCGCCTTTTACTGGATCATTTGTCAAACCCGTATCCACGGCTATATCAAGCGCTTTTTCTGAAAATCCGTCCTCATCAGTAACAATCGGTTTTCTTTCTTTATCCATTATCAAGCTGCTTTTAATTGTCTTATTGCTGTTTTTCTAAAAGCATCAAGATCAATAATAGTGGCTTTTGGCTCTGTTTTAGGAGTAAATGCATCCATGGGAATACGCTCGTCATTTCCTTGTTTTGCTTGATAAACTACGTGCTCTTGGGGTTTCTTTTTATTTATTTTGTCAATAACAACAATTTGGAAAGCATCACTTCCTGCCCAAAGCAAAGATGGAACCACCAAAGGATGAAGCGCTGGAACTACTGCTGAGACTCCAGCTACACCTAATGCTCCAACTAGAGTTACTTTGTTCAAATTCTTGTACCACTCAAGTGGTTTGATTCTTGTTTCTTGTTCTGCCATATTTTTTTATTTTGATACTCTTCTTGCTACCTCTCCTCCACCAGCCACAAGCAATGCTGGAACTATTAGCTCCGGTGCAAAAGGAACTGCAATAATAGCAGCAACTAAACCAAAATTCCTAACTCTTTCACCATTTCTTTGTCCAAAATT
>CAZFNO010000089.1:0-1564 GCA_964520695.1 uncultured Gammaproteobacteria bacterium
AGTTTGAATGGTCAATTGTCAATGGTCAATTGTCAAATGTTAAACTTTTCGTCCCACCGAAAAGTTTGTGCACTGATAATGCCGCTATGATTGCTACAGCGGCTTATTTCGATCATCAAACCCAGCCTTGGCAAAAAATCGACGCAGTCCCTAATCTTTACTTTACATAAAGTGTTAAAATATCATCTATGTCTTCCGACCTGCTCATTATTCTTGTTGCTATCTTATCAGGATTTGCGGTTTTATATTATCTTCTTAGTCGCAAACAAAACACACAAACCTCTGATAAAACCTTGCTTGAATGGTTAAGAAGCATGCAAGCCTCAGTCGATTCGTCCTCAACGCAAATGACAAAAACACTTCAGGAAAATTCCCGTCAGCTTAATGACAGACTGGATAAAGCTGCTATTGCAATACGAGATGTAAACCGCGAAGTGGGCCAAATGTCTGAAATCGGAAGGTCTATGCGCGAGCTTCAGGAATTTTTGAAAAGTCCAAAACTTAGGGGAAATATAGGGGAAGAAGTTTTAAAGGACTTGATTTCTCAGATTTTTCCAAAGGGAAGTTTTCTTCTTCAATATCAATTTAGGTCTGGGGAGAAAGTGGATGCGGCCATAAAAACTGACGGCGGAATTCTTCCCATTGATTCAAAATTTCCAATGGAAAATTTCCAAAAAATGATGAAATCTAAGGATCCAAAAGAAAAAGAGGCTTTCAGAAAAGAATTTATAAGAGATGTTAAGCACCACATCGATTCTATAGCTAAAAAATATATACTTCCTGAAGAAGGAACCATGGATTTTTGCCTTATGTATGTTCCTTCAGAGCCTGTTTTTTATGAGGTGGCGGATAATCCTGAGGTTATGGATTATTCCAGAAGACAAAGAGTATATATGGTCTCCCCAACCACTCTTTATGCTCATCTTCAAATGATTCTTCTTTCCTTTGAAGGAAAGAAAATAGAATCAAAAAGCAGAGAAATTTTTGCGCTTCTTCGGGCTCTAAAGGTGGATTATAATAAAGTAAATGAAAATTTGGGAGTTTTAGGAAGACATATCACAAATGCTTCTTCGCAGTTTGGAAATGTTTCTTCTTCCTTTGAAAAAATAGGCAAAAAACTTGATACCACAAAAAGCCTTGAAAAAGATATTCCCAAAGAATTGGGAGCTTAACAGTATAGGTTGCTGGCCTTGCTGGGGACGGTCCTCGTAAATGCCTCTAAATCAATCTAAAATGAGCATTCTTTTGTTTGGGACCAAATATAAGCATTACAGAAACATAAAGATTAACTGTTCCATTTTTAGACTATTGTGTCAGTTTAATCTAGGACCGTCCCTTAATGCTTAATAACCTGAGAAATCTTCTTTGAAAATTCCTTTTTCGGAAACTCCCATTTTTTTAACTAGATCAAACAATTCATCTGTCATTTTGGCAGGTCCTGTTATGAAGAAACTTGATTTAAGAGGGCTTTGAACATATTTTTTAATCAAATTCGCATCTATTCCTCCATTTTCAAATTCCGAATATTTTTTTTGTTCTTTTGTAAGCGTGTACACTATTTTTA
>CAZFNO010000090.1:0-1557 GCA_964520695.1 uncultured Gammaproteobacteria bacterium
TATCAATCGCCTAAAATAATTAATTTAATAAAGCTTTTGAGAGCTTTTTCGTTGTTTTTTTTACGACTGTTTGCGAAGTTTTTAACAGGGAGATTTGGAGGTGTTGTATCCGATAGCACTGTTTTTTCGTTTGAGAGGGTAGGTTCTCCCTTTATTTTAGAAAGATTTTGAATACTTAAATATATATCATTTTTTTGTCCGTCTTTAATCAAAGAAAAATTTTTGAATTGATCTCCGTTAGAAAGAAGAAGAAAAGGGGTGATCGCAATTATCCTTTTGTCGTTCCACACATTTTCAAACGCGTATTTAAAAAATTCTCCTATTTCCGAATTCGTATAAACACCCTGATCCCAGTTGGTTTCAGTTATGAATATAGGAAGACTTTTTTGAGTAAGACTTTCGATGAGTCTTGATTCAAAAATAAAACTCCCAATGCTCTTTTCATGTATTTTGTCCGGAGGCTCTGAAAATCCGGGGTTTGGATAAGAATGACTTGATATTCCATCCAGCCTTGAAAATATACCGGGGACTGCTAAATTCATTTGTTGGAAAAAATCAAATTGGTTGAAGTTCTTACCGTCGGTTTCCGCAGCGTTATCCATCCCTGAAGAAATTATGAAAAAATCATCGTTACTCTTTTTAAAAACACTAATAGCGTAATCAAGAATTTGAGCATATTCCTCAGGATTTGCCTGACCTTCCCATTCATCAGCTCTGTTTACTTCATTAAATACGATAATATATCTGTTTTTGGTGTGCCAATGAAGGGAATTTAAAAAGTTCGCAAAATCCAAAATATCTTCCTCCTTTGGCTTTTTCCAAACGCTGTCATCGTAAAAATCAATCTCAGTTGCAATTCTAAGAATTGGGATAAGTTGCAGATCATGCGCATCATCCATAAATTCCTGCCATTTTTTTAAATCTTTATCACCGGACTGAATAGGAATAGTTACATATCCCCACATCCCGCCGTTTGAATTTACAAGTTCCTTGGCCTTCTCAAGCTCACTTGGGAAAAGAATGTGAATGCCGAATTTATTATTTGCAACCGATAATGGATCATACACGGCATCCGCATTTTTTGAAACACTAAATATAGTGATAATAAACAGTAATAAGCAAACTACAGTCTTAAATCTCATAATTTAGGAGAATATATTATATCTTAGGTGAGGAAATTAAAAAAGTTTATTTGCCAGTTCTAGACGCAGGATTTCTGCTTGATTGTTTGCTTCCTATCCGTCTTTGCTCTATTTCTTTAGAAATATCAAGCTGAGCACTGCTTACGTGCTGGCCATCGTAAAGAAGAGAGTCCAATGCTCGTCTAATAACGCCTCTTCTCCAATGACCATTTTGCTCGCTGTAATGACCATTTTTTCTTTCCACAACAGTTTTGAATATTATCAGCAGGAAATTTACGTGTCAAGAAGAAAAAGTGAACTAGATAAAACAAAAAGGCTCCATTGCTGGAGTCTTTTCGCGATCCTCCCTTGCGGGATTTTCATCCTCTAAAACCGAAGTTCTAGAGTAAAAGAACTATATCACTTATATAAATAT